>USAT01000017.1 GCA_900552725.1 uncultured Eubacteriales bacterium
TCGTGGTCATGGATACGCTGGTGGCTCTGATGGCCGGTCTGTGCGTTATCCCCGGTCGTTTCGCTCTGGATCCCGAGGGCGCTCTGGGCGGCCCGTCCCTGCTGTTCATCACCATGCAGAACGTGTTCCACAAGATGAGCGCTGTGGGTCCCATCTTCGGCATCCTGTTCTATCTGCTGGTGGTCTTCGCGGCGATTTCCTCCTCCATCTCTCTGCTGGAGGTCATCGTGGCTCACTTCGTCGACAAGGCTCGTATTGAGGGCAAGGGCGACAAGCGCAAGACTTACACCCTGATCGCCGCTGCCGCTGTCGGTCTGGGCTGCATTCTGGTCTGCGCCGACTGTCTGGGTGGTGCAGGTATCCATCCCGCAGCGCTGCTGGGCATCGAAAATCCCAAGACATGGGCAGCCGACTGGCTGGACTTCTGGGATATGCTGTCTGAGGGTATCATGATGCCTCTGGGCGCACTGCTGATGTCTCTGATGATCGGCTGGGAGATCGGTCCCGAGGTGGTCAAGGAAGAGGCGGAGCAGCAGGGTCAGAAGTTTGGCGCTTACGGCTTCTTCAAGGTCTGCGTCAAGGTCATTACCCCGCTGTGCATGCTGCTGATCCTGTACGGTCAGGTCATGTCCTTCTTCGGCTAAGACCGCGTACATCGATACACAACTGAATGTATAAAACAAGACCGGAGCCGCCGCTCCGGTCTTTGTTTTTGGGATAAAAAGCTGGCGCAAAATCGTAAGATTTTGCGCCAGCGAGCTTATACCATCAGCTCAATCGCGTGGTGCAGGTTCCGGATCTCCACCTTGGGCTGGCTGGCGGCATATTCGCCGTCCAGCGACCAGGGGATGATGTCGTCAGTGGCCAGTGTCACATGCGCCACATGGCGGAAGATGATGCCCGGCGCGTCGTACTCCATCCGGGTCAGGGAGCCGATCAGCGTGCTGAGCTCCAGGGCGTTTTTCGGCATCCGCAGCAGCAGCAATTCAAACTTGCCGTCGTCCATTTTCACATGGGTGGGATCCAGCTTCATCAGCCCGCCAAGAGAGGTGGAGTTGCATACGGCGCCGAATATATATTCGCCCTCAAACACCTCGCCGTCCGCCTCGATGCGGCAGCAATAGGGCCGCAGAGAGTCCAGATCGTTCATGCCTTCGAAGATGTAGGCCAGATGGCCCAGGGCGTTTTTCGCCGCCTGGGTGGCAGAGTAGGAGGCCCGGGTGAAGGCACCGAAGGAGGCCACATAGGCGAAATAGCGCCCATTATGCTGTCCCAGATCCAGCCGCTTGGGCTGGGTGCAGGCGGCGATGGCGTTGGCCGCCGCCATGGGCTGGGCGGGAATGTGAAGGCTGGCGGCAAAATCGTTGGTGCTGCCGTGGGGGATATAGCCCACGGGCGGCCGGTGCTCCAGTGTCATCAGGCCGCACAGGGTCTCGTTCAGCGTACCGTCGCCGCCGGCGCAGACCACCAGGTCAAAGTCGCCGCCCAGCTCTGACGCGGCCCGCTTGGCGTCGCCGGGGCTTTCGGTGGTGAAGAGCTTGATGAGATACCCCGCCTGGGAGAACCGGGCCACCACGTCGAACATAGGGGCCAGAGAGCGGGTGCGGCCCGCCCGGGGATTGACGATAAACAGCAGTTTTTTCATGGAAAGACCTCCGGGAAATAGATCGTCCACCTATTATGCCACAACCAGCGGAAAAAAGCAATTCCCCCGTGGAAAGCCCTTGCAAAACGGCGAAAAAGTGAGTATGATAAAAGAAAACCACGAAAAGGGGGAGCGGCAGCGTGAAGGGCAAGGTCTATTGGAAATGGGGCTTGACGGCCTTTTTGACGGTCTGCGCCATTCTGGTGTTTTATGACGCCTTTTATCAGGGCGGCACGCTGCAGCATGTGCTGGGCAAGCTGGCCCAGGTGCTGGCTCCCGTGTTTTACGGTCTGGCCATGGCCTATCTGCTGACGCCGCTGGTGAAGTGGTTTGAGCGGGGCCTTTTGTGGTGCAAGAGCAAGTTCAAGGGAACAAGGGACAAGCAGCTGAAGCACGGCAAGGGCCTGCTGCGGGCCGCCGCCATTCTGCTGACCTGGGCCGTGGTGCTGGCGCTGACCTATTGGCTGATGAGCGTACTGGTTCCCCAGCTGATCGACAGCGTCACCATGCTGATCAAAAATGCCCGTTACTATTATTACAAGGTATACCGCTGGGCGGACACCTGGCTGAAGGAGCATCCCGAGATCGGCAGCTGGGCCAACGACGTGCTCAGCGACTATTATAACAACGCCGTTACCAACCTGACGGATACCATTCTGCCCAAGGCGCAGGAGATCGCCGCAGCGCTGACCGGCGGCATCTGGGTGGGCATCCGCAGCGTGGTGGGCTTCGCCATGGATCTCATCGTGGGCATCATCATTTCCGTGTACCTGCTGGCCATGAAGGAAAAAAGCCTGGCCCGCTGCTGCAAGATGATCTACGCCGCCTTCCGCCGGGAGACGGCCGACCTGATGCTGACGGGCCTGCACAACACCAACCAGGTGTTCTCCGGCTTCGTCCGGGGCAAGCTGCTGGATTCACTGATTATCGGCATCCTGTGCTTCATCGGCTGCTCCATTCTGAAAATGCCCTATACCCCGCTGGTCAGCGTGGTGGTGGGTGTCACCAATATCATTCCCTTCTTCGGGCCGTTTCTGGGCGCCATCCCCAGCGCGTTCCTGATCCTGCTGGTCAGCCCGCTGAAGTGTCTGTATTTCATCATCTTCATCGTCCTGCTGCAGCAGTTGGACGGCAATGTCATCGGCCCGAAGATCCTGGGCGACAGTACCGGCATCTCCAGTTTCTGGGTCATCGTGGCCATCCTGGTGGGCGGCGGCTTCTTCGGTGTGCCGGGCATGTTCTTCGGCGTGCCGGTGTTTGCCTGCCTGCGGATGCTGGTGAAATGGCTGATGGATCGCCGCCTGGCGCGGCGCGGCATGCCCACCGAGGCCAGCGCCTATGTGGAGCGGAAGGAAGCCCTGCAAAGGGAGCGTGCGCCGGAAAAAGAGCCGGAAGCGGAACGAAAATAAGGAAAAGACGGCCCGCGGGCCGTCTTTTTTTGTGGTCATGCGGTTTCTGAGGCGGGTTTCACAAATTCCTTCTTGTCATACGGGAAAAAGTGTGATACACTGCCCTTTGAGCCTGCATTTTTGCGGGACTCAAACCATATTGACAACTGAATATGGAAACCATTATTTCTGTCCCCGCCCAAGGAAGCGGGGAGAAAAGGAGAAGAACATGAAGAAACTGGTATCTCTTTTCCTGTCGCTGGTAATGGTCGGCGCTGTACTCTGCGGATGCGGAGGCGGCAGCAGCCAGGGCGACGAAGGAAGTAACGGCTTGCAGAACGAGCGGAAAGCCAACAACGAGATCGTTGTGGCCATCGCTCAGGACCTGGAAGACAGTCTTGACCCCCACGCGGCAGCGGCGGCAGGAACCAGAGAGGTCTTATTCAACGTTTACGAGGGCCTGGTAAAACCCGGCCCCAATGGTGAATTGATCCCCGCGGTGGCCGAGCGCTACGATATTTCGGAGGACGGACTTGTCTACACCTTCACCCTGCGTGAGGGCGTGAAGTTCCACAACGGCGAGTCGGTGACGGCGGAGGATGTAGTCTATTCCATGAACCGCTGCGCCGACAACTCGGGGGACTCCGCCCTGGTGTCGGCGTTTTCTGCTATCCAGGATCTGAAGGCCGTGGACGAGCGGACGGTGACCTTCCGGCTGGAGCAGCCCGATCTGGAGCTGATCAACTTCCTGTCGGCGGCCATCATTCCCCAGAGCAGCGAGGGTCAGACCGGCTTTATCCCCGGCACCGGCCCCTTCAAGCTGGTGTCCCGTTCTCCCCAGGAGAACATCGTCATGGAGCGCTTTGACGAGTATTGGGGCACCCCCGCCAAGGTCAGCAAGGTGACCTATCAGATCTATGAGGACTCCACCGCGCTGATGATGGCCCTGAAGGGCGGCAGCGTGGACATCTGCGCCCACCTGACCAGCGCCCAGACCGCCCAGTTGGGCAGCGACTTCACCATTGAAGAGGGCACCATGAACCTGGTGCAGGCGGTGTATCTCAACAACGCCAAGGCCCCCTTTGACAACGAGAAGGTGCGCCAGGCCATGAGCTATGCCATCAACCGCCAGGAGATCATGGACATCATGGCCGACGGCCACGGCACCGCCGTGGGCAGCAGCATCTATCCCAAGCTGGGCAAGTACTTCCTGCCGGAGCTGGTGGACTATTACAGCTGCGATCCCGCCAAGGGCAAGGCGCTGCTGGCCGAGGCCGGGTATCCCGACGGCTTTGACATGACCATCACCGTGTCCTCCAACTATCAGCCCCATATGGACACCGCCGAGGTGGTGGTGCAGCAGTTGGCCGCCATCGGCATCCGCGCTACGGTGCAGCCGGTGGACGCCACCACATGGTATAACGACGTGTATGTGGGCCGTCAGTTTGACGCCACCATCACGGGCCTGGACGCCAAGAACACCACCGCCCGCGCCATGCTGGAGCGCTTTGTCTCCGACAACGGCAAGAACTTTGTCAACTACAATAACCCCGCCTATGACGAGCTGTACGCCAAGGCCCGCGCCTGCACCGACGGCGCCGAGCAGACCGCCGTCTATCAGCAGATGGAGACCATGCTGACCGAGACCGCCGCCAACCTGTATCTGCAGGATATGGCCGATCTGGTGGCCGTCCGCAGCGATCTGACGGGGTACACCTTCTATCCCATCTACGCCCAGGATCTGAGTACGGTGGGGTATAGCGAATAAATCCGTAGGGCGGGGTGACCACACCCCGCCGCGATAAATGAAAATATCTGCGCAAAACGTGCGGCGGCATGTGGTCATGCCGCCCTACGAAAACGCAGATACCCGTCCCCACACAACCAACATGAAAGAGATGATGACCATGAAAAACGTCGTGAAGAAGATCGGAATGATGCTTTTGACCATGGTCATCGTCTCTTTCTTTGCATTTCTGGCCTTCCAGGTCATCCCCGGCGATCCCACCATCAAGCTGCTGAGCAGCGATGCCACCGCCGAGGCGGTGGCCGCCCTCCGGGCCGAGCTGGGGCTGGACCGACCCTTCTTCACCCGGTACTTCGAGTGGGTGCTCCACGCCCTGCAGGGGGATTTCGGCACCTCCTACGTCTACTCCATGCCGGTGGCCCAGCTTCTGAACGGCAAGCTGGGGGTCACAGCGCTGCTGACGGCCATCGCCTTTGTGCTTATCGTGCTGGTCTCCCTGCCGGTGGGGCTGTTTGCCGCCTCCCGTCAGGGGGGGTGGCTGGATCGCGCCCTGACGGTGCTGGGCCAGGTGGTCATGGCGGTGCCCCCCTTTGTGGTGGGCATCCTGCTGACGCTGGTGTGCGGCTTGATTCTTCACTGGTTCGATCCCGGCGCCTTCATCGCCCCGGCCCAGAGCTTCTGGAGCAGCGTGGGATATCTGCTGTATCCCGCCGTCGCCATCGCTCTGCCCCGCATCGCCATGACGGTGAAGATGCTGAAAAGCTCCATCACCGAGGAGCTGGGCAAGGACTACGTCCGCACCGCCTACAGCCGGGGCAACTCCCCGCGGGCGGCCCTGTACCGCCATGTGCTGCGCAACGCCGTGGTGCCCACGGTGGCCTTTCTGGCCATGACGGTGGCGGACATCGTGGCGGGCAGCGTCATTATCGAGCAGGTCTTTGCCATCCCCGGCATTGGGCGGCTGCTGCTGACCTCCATCGCCAACCGGGATTTCCCAGTGGTGCAGGCCATCGTGGTGATCCTGGCGCTGTGGGTGGTGCTGGTGAACTGCCTGGCCGATCTTCTCAACCAGCGGCTGGATCCCCGGCTGCGGCTGCAATAAGGAGGGATAGGGATGCTGCTGAAAAGGAACGACCGCTCCTTCCGCATCGGTCTGACCATCGCCGTTATCATGGCGGCCATGGCGCTGATCGGCTATGTCTGGACGCCCTATGACCCCACGGCCATCGTGGGCAGTCAGAAATTTCTCCCCCCCTCCCTTCACCACCTGTTCGGCACCGACAGCTTCGGTCGGGATATCTTCAGCCGGGTGATGGCGGGCATGGGGACCACCTTCTTCATCTCTCTGTGCACCGTGCTGATCGGCGGCACGGTGGGCACGCTGATCGGCGCCTTTACCGGCTATTTCGGCGGCGTGGTGGACGAGGTGCTTATGCGCATCAACGACGCGCTGACCGCCTTTCCCAATATTCTGCTGGCCCTGGTGTTCATCGCCATGCTGGGCTTCGGCAAGTATAACGTGATCCTGGCGCTGGGCGTGGCCTTCATTCCCAGCTTTGCCCGTGTGGTGCGCGCGGAATTCGCGCGGCACCGGGCCATGAACTATGTCAAATCTGCCCGGCTGATGGGTGCCTCCCATCTGCGGATCATCTTCCGACACATCCTGCCCAACACCTGGGGCGTGCTGCTGCCGGCGCTGATCATCGGGTTCAACAACGCCGTGCTGGCGGAGGCCAGCATGAGCTATCTGGGCATCGGCGTGGCGCCCCCGGACATCTCCCTGGGCTACATGCTGTCGGAATCCCAGAGCTATATGATAAAAGCACCCTGGTATGTGCTGTGTACCGGCCTTGTGATCGTGCTGCTGATCCTGGGCGTCAGCATGATGGGCGAGGGCCTGCGGAAAAGGAGCGTGTGACCATGCTGGAGATCAAAGACCTTCATGTGCGCTTTCACGGCTCCGATCACGACGCCGTGGGCGGCATCAGCCTGACAGTGGCCGACGGCCAGATCATGGGCCTGGTGGGCGAAAGCGGCAGCGGCAAGACCGTCACCGCCATGGTGATCTCCGGCCTGATGCCCCAGCGGCGGGCGGACGTATCCGGCCAGGTGCTGCTGGACGGCAGGGATCTGCTGGCCCTGTCCCCGGCAGATATGCGCAAACGGCAGGGCTGCGCCATCTCGGTGGTGTTCCAGGAGCCTATGAGCGCCATGAACCCCGTTATGCGCATCGGCCCACAGGTGGAGGAGGCCCTGCGCGTCCATACGAAGCTCTCGCCCCAGGAGCGGCGGGAGCGGGCCCTGCAGGCCCTGCGGGACGTGGATCTTCCTGACGCCGAGGCCATCTATGACAAGTATCCCCACCAGATGTCCGGCGGTATGCTGCAGCGGGCTATGATCGCCGCGGCCATCATCTCCCGGCCCAAGCTGCTGCTGGCGGACGAGCCCACCACGGCGCTGGACGTGACCATCCAGGCCCAGATCCTGGAGCTGCTGCGGCGGCTGAACCGGGAAATGGGCATGTCCATCCTGTTCATCTCCCACAACCTGAACGTGGTGCGCAAGCTGTGCAGCCATGTGGCGGTGATGGAGAAGGGCCACATCGTGGAGACCGGCGAAACGGCGCAGGTGTTCTACGATCCCCAGGCGGACTATACCAAGCGGCTCATCGCCGCCATTCCCACGAGGAAAAAGCTATGCTAGAAACGGTTTTGGAAGTAAATGACCTGAATGTGTGGTACCGCAGCGGCACGGGGCTGCGCAAGCAGCGCCATCAGGTGCTCCATGATGTCAGCTTTACCCTGTACCGGGGCGAGATCCTCGGTCTGGTGGGCGAGAGTGGCAGCGGCAAATCTACCCTGGCCCGTGCGGTGCTGGGCATGGAGAGCGACATGACCGGCACGGTGACCCATCATACCAAGCGGCCCCAGATGGTCTTTCAGGATCCGGCGGGCAGCCTGAACCCAGCCTTCACCGTGGCCCAGACCCTGGCCGAGCCCCTGCGCATCTACGGCAAGTACGACAAGGCGGGTATCGAGAGCCGGGTGCGGGACACCATGGCCCTGGTGGGCCTGGACGAGAGCTACTACGACCGCTATCCCCACGAGCTGTCCGGCGGACAGAAGCAGCGGGTGTGCATCGGCGCGGCGCTGATCCAGAAGCCGGGCCTCATCGTGGCGGACGAGGCGGTGTCAGCCCTGGATGTGACCATCCAGGCCCAGATCCTGCAGCTCATCGCCCGATTGCGGCGGGAGTTCGGCATCTCCTACCTGTTCATCTCCCACGATCTCAACGTGGTATACGAGATCTGCGACCGGTGCCTGGTGATGAAGGACGGCCGCATCGTGGAGCAGGGCACCGTGGACGAGGTGTACGACCATCCCCAGGCGGACTATACCAAGGAATTATTAAAAGCAGCGGAGTGATATCATATGACAGACGAAAGAAGACAGCGATTATTGAACCTGGCCCTGGACAGCGAACCCTTTGATGTCCACAACCATGTAAAGATCGTAGCCGTGGACGACGGCTGGGCCCAGGTAGAGGTGGAGATCCACCCCGAGACCCTGAACCGCTGGGGCATCCCCCACGGCGGCATCCTGTTCACCCTGTCGGACGTGGCCTGCGGCATGGCCATCCTGACCACGCGGATGGAGGCCTGCGTCACCGTCAGCGGCACCATCGACTGCGTCAACGCAGGCCCCTCCTCCGGCAAGCTCATCGCCACCGGACGGGTGCGGAAGGCGGGCAGCAAGCTGGTATTCTGCGATTCCGAGATCCGCGACGAGGCCGGAAAGCTCATCACCACCGGCCACACGGTGATGTACTTCACCGGCAAGCAGCTGGGATGAAAGCGTTCTTGCGGCGGTATCGCGCCCAACTGCGGTGGCTGGCGGGACTGGCGGCGTTTTTCGCCGTCTATTTTCCCCTGCGCACCTGCCGGGGCGCCATGAACTGGCTGTGCAGCCGCGTGATCCTGCCCCTTGAACAGGCCCTGGGCCGGCTGTGCAGCGTCACCTCTGTCTCTGTGGCAGAGGTGCTCATTTTATCCGGCATCTTTGCCGCCATGTTCTATCTGGCGTGGCAGGTGCGGTGTCTGGTGTCGCGCCCTCAAAAGGGACGGCGGGCTGTGCGCATGGCTCTGACGGTGCTGTGCGCGGGGCTGAGCATCTACGCAGGCTTCTGCCTGCTGTGGGGCGTGTTCTACGGGGCCGACAGCTTTCAGGACAAGTCCGGCCTGACGGCCCGCGGCGGCACCGTGGCAGAGCTGACGGCTCTGACGGAGCGCTTCGCCCGGGAGGTATCCGCCGCAGGCGATCAGGTGCAGCGGGATGAAAACAGCTGCTTCGCCGTGCCCCGCAGTGAGATCTTCGCCGAAGCCATGTCCGCCTACGACGGCGTGGTGCAGGTGTTTGACTGCCTGAAAAAGCCCGCCGTGATGCCAAAGGCCTTCGTGTCCTCCCGGGGCATGAGCTATCTGGATTTCAGCGGCTTCTACTTCCCCTTCACCGGCGAGGCCAATTTGAATGACGAGAGCCCCGCCGCCTACCTCCCCGCCAACATCTGCCACGAGATGGCCCACCAGCAGGGCATCGCTACTGAGCAGGAGTGCAACTTCGTGGCCATCATGGCTGCCACCTCCGCCGACAGCGCCGCCTATCGCTACGCCGGGTATCTCATGGGCTACGTCCACCTGTCCAACGCCCTGTACCGGGTGGATCAGGCGGCGTGGCAGACCATCCGGGACAGCCTGCCGGACACGGTGCGTGCCGACCTGCGGCAGAACAGCGCCTATTGGGCCCGGTTCGACGGCCTGGTGAACACCGCCGCCACCAAGGTGTACGACGGCTTTCTCAAGTCCAACGGCCTTTCCGACGGCGTGCAGAATTACGGCACCGTGGTGGATCTGCTGCTGGCGTATTACTGCGGATGAAAGGAGTGTCCCATGGCCAACCCCCAATACGAAAGCATGCTGGCGACAGCGCGGCAGCGCCTTGCGCGCCATGATCCGGCGGATATCGCCCGCCGGGCGGGCGTCACCTGGCAGGACGGTCGCTTCACCGTGTCCACCCTGGGCCGGATCGCACCGTCACAGTGCCGGAGCTCACCGTACAGCCGGCGCTGGGCATGTGGCACACCCTGACGCTGCTGCACTATCTGGATCTGGCGGACGGCACGCCCCTGTCGGGGAAGATGATGGCCTTCGGCCAGTATCCCGAGGGCATGGTGCGGGGCGGCGGATTTGACCGCCGGGCGGAGACGGACATCCGCCTGCATATGGGGCTTCTGCCGCCGGAGGAGCTGCACCGCCGCCTGCTGGCCCTGGGCGCGGCGCTGGAGCCCTCCAACGCCGACCTGTGCGCCCGCATCCCGTTCCTGCCCCGGTATCCCCTGTGGCTGCGGATCTGGTTCGCCGACGAGGAATTCCCTGCGTCGGGCCGGATGTTTCTGGATGAGAGCGCCGCCCACTATCTGACGGTGGAGGACGCCGTAGTGGTGGGAGAGCTGATCCTGGAGCGGCTGACCGAAAACATCACAAGAACTTGAAAAAGCGCAGGGACTGCCATACGGCAGTCCCTGCGCTTTTATGCAAAGGGTCACTTCGTGACGGGGTAGCACACCTCGGTGATGAACTCATCGGGGTTCTGGGTCTCGTGGGGCGAGACATGGTAGATGTTGAACATGGGCCCGGCGTAGTGATAGCCGTTGGCTTCGATCCAGGCGGCCACGGCGGCGTTCACTTCGCCGATGTGGGCGTAGCTGCCCTTGTAGGTGCAGCTGGCGTAGGTGACGGCGGGCAGCGTGCGGAACTTCACATGCTCCGTGTCGGGGTACTGGCCCTTGACGGTTTTCTGAGCCTCCACCTCCACGTCGTGCTCCTTGTACTCGGCGTCCAGGAACGTAACGCTGCAATAGCAGGGATCGTCGGGGATCAGGTGCATGTGGGCGGTCTCGGCGCAGAGAATGCTCCACACCGTGCCCTCCGCCTCATAGCAGGGAATGGTCATCCGCACACAGGCGGCATAGCGCTGGGGCAGGGTCTTGACAGTAACATTATAAGCCATGGTATCTTCCTTTCTCAATCGCTTCCGTGCGCTGTCCAGCAGCCGCAGCTTCCGGGCCACGTCCTCCGCCTGGGCCTCCAGCACCGCCTGTTGGGCGGCAAGACATTCGTCCAGCCGCTGGCGGTCGTCATAGAAGTCCAGCATCCGGCAGATGTCCGCCAGACGGAAGCCCATGTCCTTCAGCGCCGTGATGCGGCACACGGTGGGCAACTGGGCCTCGCTGTAATAGCGGTAGTCGGTAAACCGGTCGATCTCCGCCGGGTGCAGCAACCCGATGTCGTCATAATGGCGCAGCATCCGGACGCTGACGCGGGACAGCTTGGAAAATTCTCCGATCTTCAGCATAGCGGTACCTCCATGCGTTCTTCTTTTGAGCTCAGATAGAGGATACCCCCTGACACAGTGGCAGAGTCAACCCCTGAAAAAGGAAATTTTTACAGATGCTGATAAATTTTTGCGCCGGAGGTTTTTAGCCACCGCACCAGCACCAGCGCCAGCACGGCAAACAGCGCCGTCACCGCCAGCAGGAACGCCACCGCGCCTACGCGGGCCATCAGTGCGTAATACAGGAAGCCCAGCGCCACGGCCACCAGCCAGCCGACGAACATGGACAGGAACACGGCCAGCCCCTGCTTGATAGGGGCCACCTCGCTGGTCCAGTTGAGATTGGGCCGCTTCAGGCCCATGAACAGGCCGAAGGCCGCGCTCAACACCACATATACCATGGGCGTCACCAGCATCATGACGATCTCCGGCAGCGCCGCGCCGGACACCGCCGCCACGCACACGGCGCACACCACCAGCGGCAGCTCCGTTATCAGCAGGTGCATCCGCAGCTTGGCCCGCAGCGCCTGCCACGGGTCGATGGGCAGCGACTGGGCGATCCACAGGCTCTTGCCCTCCAGCGACACGGACGGGGTGCTGATATCGTTGCTGCCTGCCAGCAGGCACAGGCACAGCGCCGCCAGCACCGTAACGAAGCCCTCGCCTCCGGCGAACAGAGCGTTCATCATCAGGAACACCTCGCGGCCCTTGATGAGGGCCAGCACCGCCAGAACCACCAGGAACACCGTGCCCAGGCCGCAGTTCAGCATGTAGAGAGGGCTGGAGGTGAACCGGCCCAGCTCCTTGCGCAGCAGGGCGGCGTCGGCGCTGACGGGCTTGACAGCCTTCTCGTGATAGACCGTCTTGGCGGTATTGCCCGAGGCGGTGGCGATGTGCAGAAAGCTGCGGGCGATGAGATACCACACCAGCGCCAGCAGGGCGATCACCACGGCGGAGACGATCAGCATGGCCACGCCGTCGCCGCAGCCCACCCGGCCGAAGAGGTACAGGGGGTAGATCCCCTTGATCCTATTGCCCACATCCTCCGCGTTCAGCAGCAGATCGGTGATCATGGCCTGAGAGCGGAAGCAGACAAAGTAGTACAGCCCGAAGAACACCAGCGAAACGATCACGGTGATAAAGCTCTTACGCTTCAGCTTCAGGCTGATCTTGGCCACCACCCAGCCCAGCGCGCAGGACAGCGTCAGCACGAACAGGGAAATGACGATCAGCAGTACCACGCCGCCCAGAATACGGCCCGCCGTGATAGGGACGGTGCACCAATAGACAATGATGGCCGGCAGGATCACGATGGCGGAATACATCAGGCCCATGAGATAGACGCTCAGCAGCCGTGAGGTCATGATGACCCGCACGGGAATGGGCATAGACAGCAGCAGGTCGTTGTCCTTGGCCAGATACAATCCGGAATAGGTGTTGAACACGCTGCCGAAGGCGCCCAGGAACACCGCCATCATGCCCATGATGACGAAGTACAGCCAATCCATGCCCATCTCCGCCAACGGGCCGCACATGGTGTTGGACAGCACGCCGAACATGGTGCCCAGCAGGCCCGCCATCAGCAGCACGAACATCACGATATAGCCGATGGTCGCGCCCCTAGTGCGGGCCTTATTCTTCTTGGCGTCGTAGAAATAGCTGCGGAAAATTTCAAAAAGCTGTTTTTTTACCAGAAGCTTCAGCATTCCTCTCCCTCCAGTTCCAGGAAGACCTCTTCCAGACTGTCGTCGCCCTTGACTTCCTCCATGGTGCCGGAGCGGATCAGCTTGCCGCCCTTGATGATGGCCACCTTGTCGCAGAGCTTTTCCGCCACCTCCAGCACATGGGTGGAGAAGAAGATGGCGCCGCCGTTGTCACAGACCTCACGCATCATGCCCTTCAGCAGGTGGGACGCCTTGGGATCCAGGCCCACAAAGGGCTCATCCATGATGATGAGCCTGGGCTGATGGAGCCACGCGGCGATGATGGCCAGCTTCTGCTTCATACCGTGGGAATAGGCGGCGATGGGCTGGGCCAGATCCTCCGTCAGCTCGAAGGCATCGGCATACCTGCGGATGCGCGCCTGCCGCTCCGCCGCGCCCACGCCGAAGATGTCGGCCACGAAGTTCAGATACTTGATGCCGGTCATAAAGTCGTACAGATCCGGGTTGTCGGGGATGTAGGCCAGCTCCCGCTTGCAAGTCAGGGGATCGGCCTTGACGGAGTGACCGTCGATGGTGATCTCGCCCTCGTCAAACTGCAGGATGCCCACCACGGATTTCAGCGTGGTGGTCTTGCCCGCGCCGTTGTGGCCGATAAAGCCGTAGATCTCGCCCGGCGCGATGTGCAGGCTCAGATCGTCCACGGCCTTCTTCTCGCCGTATCGTTTCGTCAGATGTTGGATCGTAAGCATTTCGATTTCCTCCCAATTACCTCTTATATGTCTCCTGTATCCTATCATATCACGCAGCGTCACAAGCAAGAGGCTGCGGTGAAAAAAGCAAACTTTTTTCTGAAAGCGGGCGTATTATAGCAAGCACGCCGGGAACTGTCAACGATAATGTGTTCCCCGCTTCCAAACATCTTGAAAATTGACACAAAAGGCTCAACGGCAGCGCCGTTGAGCCTTTTATCCGATTTCATTACCGGCGTCCGCCGCCGAAGCCGCCGCCACCGAAGCCGCCTCCGCGGCCACCGCGGGAACCTCCTCCGAAGCCACCGCCGCCAAATCCGCCACGGCTTCCGCCGCTGAAGCCACCACCGCCGAAACCGCCGCCGGGACGGCTGCCAAAGCCGCTGCCCGGACGGGGCGTGCTGCGCGGGGGCCGATAGCTGTTCTGGGGCGGACGGTATCCGCCGCCGCTGCGGGGAGGCTGATAGCCGCCGCCCATGGGAGGCCGCGGGCCGCTGCCATAGGGAGGACGGGGCTGTCGGGGCGGACGGGGACGCAGGGCGCGGCCCCAGAAGATGGGATAGTACACCGGCCGCACCACGTTCACCGGTGCGCCCAGAATATACCGCCGCCGGTAACGGTTATACCGCACCCGATCCAGCAGCATCCACACCACGAAGATGGCCAGGATCAGCAGCACCACGCCGCCCAGCGACACACCGCCGGTCCTGGCGGTGCTGGGCGTATTGGCCGTCCAGCCGATGGTATCGCTGCTGCCGTATCCGCCGCCGTACTGCTGGCCGAACTGGCCGTAGAACACGTCCGCCTGCCGGAAGAAGGCCGTCACCGCGCCGTCAAAGTCGCCGCTGTAATAGGTGCTCTCGATGGCGCTGCGCAGCTTCTGCTGCTGGGTGTCGGTCATATACTGGCCCACGCTGTCGCCGCAGTAGACCTGCCAGTCGCCGTCCTTTACCAGCAGCAGGATCATGTCGTTGGCGCCCAGGCCCCATTCCTTGCCCAGCGCGGCGGCGTACTCCTGATCCTTCCAGCCGGTCACCTGATCCACGGTGGCCACCGCCACCACGGCGTAGTATTTCTGATCCCAGCCGGTGTTGTACTGTCCGATCAACTGCTCCGTCTCATCGCTGAGCAGCCCGGCGTCGTCGCAGATCCACTGGCGGTACTGGACATCCAGCAGCGCCGTGGGCTCCTTGGCCAGAAAGCTGTCCTTCCGGGCAAGGCCGATGCACACGCTGCCGATTACCGCCAGCGCCAGCACCACCCATGCCACGGCACGGTTTTTGAAAATTTTCATGGGATATTCCTCCTTTCGGAAGGAGATAGTTCATAGGGAGGCGTCAAGGACGCCGCTTCCTACAACCGGTTGTCAGTCATTGGTCGTAGGGGCGGGGTTCTACCCCGCCCGTCATGCGATGCATTGCGGTTTGCCGAGTGAATTTACCCTCTCAGCTCCATCAGCTTCTGCTTCAGCTCACCCTCAATGCGGCCCAGCTCGGCTTCCGCCTCCTTGCGCTTGGCGGCGCCCTCCTTCTGGATGCGGGCCACCTCGTCCAGGGTGGAGATCAACTGCTGGTTGGTGTGCTGCAGCGTCTCGATATCCACCACGCTGCGCTCCGCCTCCTTGGCGGTGGCGATGGTGCCCATCTTCAGGGTATCGGCGTTCTTCTTCAGCAGCTCGTTGGTCATCTCGGTGACGGCGTTCTGGGCAGCGGTGGCCTGACGGCTGTGCTCCATGCCCAGGGCCAGCACCATCTGGCTCTTCCACAGGGGGATGGTGTTCACCAACGAGGACTGGATCTTCTCGATCATCAGGGTGTCGTTGTTCTGCAGCAGGCGGGTCTGGGGACCCATCTGGATGGACACCATGCGGGTCAGCTCCAAATCGTGGAGCTTCTTCTCGAACCGGTCGCACATGCTGACCAGATCGTTGTACGCCTGGGCATCCTCGGCCAGGCCGGACTGCTCCGCCTTCTTCCGCAGCTCCTCCAGCTCGCCGGCACGCACGTCCGCCAGACGCTTCTTGCCGGCCAGGATGTACATGGTCAGTTCCTTATAATACTTCAGGTTCAGCTCATACATCTGGTCAAACATCGCCACGTCCTTCAGCAGCGTGATCTGATGGTTCTCCAGATTCTGGGCGATCTTGTCCACGTTGGCCTCCACCTTGCTGTACTGGGCCTTCATGGTCTCGATGCGGTTGCCGGTCTTTTTGAACAGGCCCGCCAGTCCCTTCTTCTCCTCCTGGGCGCCGAAGCCCTTCAGCTCCACCACCAGGCGGCTCAGATCCTCGCCGATCTCGCCCATGTCCTTGTTGCGGACGTTGGCCAGCGCGCCCTCAGAGAAGCTGGCCACGCTCTTCTGGGCCGCCGCGCCGTACTGCAGCACCTGGTTGGTGTCCCGCACGTCGATCTTCTTGGAGAATTCGTTGACGGCGGCTTTCTCCTGCTCCGTCAGCATGCTGTCGTCCAGCACCACCGGCTCCACTTCCTTCTTCACCTCGGGGGCGGCGGGGGTGGCAGGCGCTTCCGGCGTCAGGGTCAGGGTGGGGATCTCCGCCGCTGCGGCGGTATCGGGAGCCAGCGTCAGTTCGGGCATGTTGTTGTCAGTCATGTTTTCGATTCCTTTCTGTATATATTCGACATAAAATTACAATCCGTATCAAATCACATCACAATTCCAGGGTGATCCCGCCGTCATCCGGCTCGGCCTGGGCCGGTTCGGTCTGCTGGGCCGTCCTATGCAGGGGATCGTCACTGAGCCCCTCACGGGCCATCATGTTCTCCAGCACCACCATATCGGTGGAGATATCCATGGCCTCCGCGCCGAACAGGTTGTCCAACTGCTTTTCAAAGGCGGTGATGATGGTGGCCATCATGCCCTCCACCTTGTGCATGGTAGAGGAGATATTCTCCCCTGCCACACCCTGTTCGCCCATGCGGTCATAGGCGTTGAGGATCTTCAGCGTGGTGGGCAGATAGTAGTTCATGAACTTGCGGATCTGGGGCAGCTTCTCCGGGTTCTGCTCCACCTGGGCAAAGATCTTGCCGGAGAGCTCCTGCAGCCGGACGATCTGGGCGGAGATGGTGGGGTCGGCGATATTGTCATCCAGCCGCTTCATCTCGGCAATGGCCTTCCTGCCGTCCTCGATCATCTTGTCCAGCTCCGGGTTGCCGGTGGTCTTGGGCTCCTCCGGCACCTCCTCCACCGTATTGGGACACAGCAGCCGGGCCACAACGCCCACCACCGCCGCCGCGCCTGCCGCCAGCAGATAGTGGGGCAGCTTATACAGCGGGAACAGCAGCGCGTACAGCAGCCATGTGGCCGCCGCCGCGTACAGCGGTATGGTGGATTTATGAATGATTTTCTTCAATCCTATCGCCTCCGTTCAACGGACAGATCAGCATAAATACTTTTACAATTTACATTATAGCCCAACTGCCGCCGCCGGTCAAGAAAAAGAGACGGGACACCCCGTCTCCTTTTGCTATTGGCCCGCTGCGGGCAGCCCCACGGTGCCGTTGGTGGGATCAATAAAGATGGGCAGCACCGGCGGATCGAATGTCCACCACAGGAAAAGGCCCCACACACCCAGCAGCACCAGCGCGCCCAGGATGCTCCACAGCGGCCCTGTCAGCTTCCCTGCCGCCATGATCCGCCAGGAGAGCCACGCCCCCAGCAGCACCGCGGCCTGGAACAGCACCACATCCGCGATCATGCTGCTGGCACCCAGCGCCCCGGTGTAGGTGTAGTACACCGCCGGAATGAGCACCACGCCCACCAGCAGGCCCAGCGCCCGGGCCATCAGTACCGGGCGGCGGCTGCCCCGCAGGGCCACCGCCTCCACCAACGACCAGATCACCCACGGTGTTACCAGCAGCTTCATGTGCTCCCATGTGGATTCGTTGACGGCGGCGAACACCGCCGCCGCGATGCTCTGCCCGCTCCAATCGTAAACGAAATGCAGCAGATTGCCAAAGATCAGCGTGAGAAACAGCCCTGCCAGCTCCCACTTGCGCCATCTCCTGTCGGCCATCACAGCCCCTCCCATCCTTGTACGCTTTTACCCGTATTGTACGCCGCCATAAGGAAATATATACCGGCTGGGTCACATGCGCTTGCAAATATGGCAAAAATATGGTATAATATATATCGGACGATTTTTAATAGGCGCAGGGCGATCCGCTCTGCGCGCTTTTTCCGGGAAGGGGAGAGAATGATGACATTTGATCTGCGTATGGCGGTGTTCTCCGGCGGCAGACTGACCGCCGCCCAGCAGGCACAGGAGCTGCTTTCCTGCAACGACGATACCGCCGCCTACGGCCTGCGCTTGACGCCCCAACAGGCCCAGGCCCTGCTGGATACCCGCTCTGCCGCACTGCGGAAAACGGGCCGTGTGGAGCTGGGCGGCACCATCCTGCGGCGGATGATCCTGACCTTCCGGGATTCCCCCTATCTGACGGCGGAGAACTACGAGGCCACCCTCCACGAGCTGGTGGACGCCTTTTACCACTTCAAAACCGAGACGGAGGACAGGGTGGGTGACGAGGCCCTGCTGCGGTACATGAAGCAGGCCTTCGACAGCTCCTGCCACGGCTCATTGGAACTGCTGACAGGCACCGCCCTGCCGGAGATGGCCCGCAGGCTGCGCGCCAGGGCGGCCCGTCCCCTGAGCCGGGAGGTGTCCCATGACTGATCTGACGCGGCAGACTTTCATTGACCCGCTGGCCCTGCGCCAGCGGGACTATTTCGCCACGCTGCTGGCGGAGGCGCAGCGCTGCGGCCTGCTGTCCGACCGGGATCTGAGCCGCCTGCAGGGGGAGAGCCTGGCCCTGCTGGCAGAGCGCGCCGACGCCTGGAGCCGGGGCCAGAGCACCTCCCTTCCCGCCGAGCGGGCCCAGCACCTGCTGGAATCGGTGCTGTACACCGTCTCCCTGGAGCTGAAGGCCGGCTCTTCCCCGGAGGAGGCGGTGGAGCGGCTGCGGAACGAATCGCTGGCGGCCCTGTACGAGGCGGGGCAGCACCGCATCGCCCGCCGCCTGCAGGCCCTTCGGGCCAGCCACCGGCAGTTGAAAAAGGCCCTGTTCCCCACGGCCAACGAATTCTACCGCGCCACGCTGTCCGACGGCATCGACGGCTTCTTCAAGCTGTACCGCCCCGCCTTCGCCGCCCAGGAGATCCACATTACCGCCGACTATCCCACCTTCTTCGGCCTGCCGGAGAAGGACGGCGTGGAGTTCATGGAGGACTATCTCCGCTGCCTGTCCCACGAAAACCGCTTTCTCGGCTGCTTCGCGCCGGAGACCGTCCACGCCCTGCTGTTGGGCCTGGATGAGCGCTATCCCCAGCTGATCCTGAACCTCTACGGCCCGGTGCTGGCGGCGGCGCTGGGATGCGTGCTGACCCGGCAGAGCGTGGCGGCGCTGCGGTGCGACCTGCCCCGGCTGAACGCCCTGCTGGCGGGAAAGTCCCGGCAGGAGACGGAAAAACTGCTTCGTCAGGCGGCGGAGGTCTTTATCCGGGGCGCCGGCTGCCCCGAGGGGCTGGCCGCCTATCTGCGCCGCAGCGTGCCGCCCCTAGCGGGGGAAATGGCCCGTGCTGTGGCGCTGGGCCATCCGGAGGCGGCGGTGCCTGTCCCGGCGGAATGGTGAACCCCCTTGCATTTTCGGCGCGAAATGGGTATAATAGCGGCAGCAACCGGATGCATTAAACCGCAGGGATAAGGTACAATAACCGCCGTAATTTGGTACATTAAGGAGCGTTTATCATGGCATTTCAGGGCTATACACAGCAGACCGTGGACTTCATGTGGGGCATCCGCTTCAATAACGAGCGGGGCTGGTTCATGGAACACAAGGATGACTATATCAACACCTTCCTCACCCCCACCAAGGCGCTGGGTGAGCAGGTCTATGACGCGGTGCATGAGCTGCTGCCGGACGAGCCGCTGATGCTGAAGGTCTCCCGCATTTACCGGGACGCCCGACGGCTGTTTGGCCGGGGTCCCTATAAGGATCACCTGTGGTGGTGCATCCGCACCGGGGACAAGGACTGGACGGGCCGTCCCACCTTCTGGTTTGAGCTGGGGCCGGACTATTACAGCTTCGGCCTGGGCTTCTGGTCGCCTGCCGCCGCGCTGATGGAGACGTACCGCAAGCAGATCGACCAGCATCCCGAGGAGCTTTCCAAGCTGGTGCGGCAGTTCAACAAGCAGTCGGTGTTCACCCTGGACGGCCCGGAGTACGCCCGCAGCAAGGGGCAGACCTCCGACCTCCTGCGGCCCTGGTATCAGAAGAAATCCCTCAGTCTCCGGTGGGAGGGCCCGCTGGACGAACGGATCTTCTCCCCCGACCTGGCGCAGGACATCATCGACGGATTCAAAACGCTGATCCCCTTCTATCACTACTTCAACAAGCTGGTGGCCCTGACGCCCCGGCAGGAGCGCGGCGGGGGAGAGGACGCCTGATATGAAGATGTACAAGGCGATGACGTGGCAGCATGAGGCCACCGGGACAGATGGCAATGTGCAGCTGTTTGGCGTAAACATTTTTGACTATCCCTGGAAGGATACCGGCGAAAGCGTCGGGGTCAAAAGCCCGGACGGAAAAGCGCTGCGTGTGCCGGTTTATCAGACGGTGATAAACGGTGAGACGCGGCAGTTTGCCGCAGCGGAGCTCAGCAACTGCGTGTGGGGATTCTTTATTCGGAAATTTTAGCATAATACCGGCTGCCCGGCACGGCTTACGAGCGTGTTTTCGGAAAACAACAGGCCGCTGTGGAATGGGGAGCGGGCAGAAAAGAGAGGAAGTCGATGGCCATCGGCTTCCTCTCCTGCTGTCATGCGTAAAATTCGACAACAAATGGTATTATCACGTCAGAATATTACGATTTGTGATCGGGTTCGTCATCGCGGGGTTTTTCCGGCAGCAGCATGGCCAGGGCCATACCCCACAGGGGACCCAGCGCCAGGCCGATGGCATGGCTCTCCCACAGGCCGCAGCCGTTCAGCGCCAAACCCAGCAGCAGGCCCAGGCTCATGCCCAGGGCGATGCGCTGCTCGGTGGCCGACGATTTGCGGCGGCTGCCTTTGGCGCAGAGAATGGCCACCGCCAGACCGGCCAGCACCCAGGGCAGGGCGGCCAACACGAAGTCCTTCACCGTCAGATCATCTCCTTGGACCGGGTCAGCTCCGCGCCGTAGCGGAACACCAGGGACGCCAGGATCAGCGCCACGCCCAGCAGGACGCTGGTGCCGTTCTCCATGCGGTTGGGATAGGACAGGTCATAGACGGTGTAGGGGATGGCCTGGAGGCACAGGCTCACCAGGGGCAGCACGATGGTCACGACGCCCAGGCGGCGCAGCTCAGAGGCGCCACTGAAGGTGAAGGGGGTGCCGTCGGCCAGCTCGTGGGCCAGGTAGCGGTGGAACAGCCACAGCAGCGCGCCGCCAAAGGCGCAGCCCACCACGTCGGCGATGAGGGTGGAGAGGGTGTGGTAATAGCTGCCCCGGTCGATGAGCTGCATCACCTGGTCCAACTGGGGGATGCCGGTGGCAGGCGCGTTGTTCCAGTGGATCCACAGCATCAGGGCGGCCAGGCCGAAGACCGCGCCGACGATGGAGAGGATCAGGCCTATCCGGACAAGGACGCGGAAAACACGGGCACATTTCTGGATGGCGGTCAGGCTGTTAGTCATGGGCTTCTCCTTTCTGAAGCTGCTTTTCGGCGCAGCGGCCATGCAGGCACCGGCCGCCAGCAGCACAGCGCCCAGCGCAGGGCTGGCGCTTACGGCCATCGGGATGCCGGACAGGGCCATCAGTGCCGCGGCACTGTAAAGCAGTGTGGATGATGTCATAGCGTTCTCTCCTCCTGTTGTGCTGTTATTGTACTGCGGCGGGGCATTTTCCGATAGGCGGATTTTGCAGGCGAATGTGTCAAATCTTTAGAAGGCACACAAAAAGAGCGGCGCCGCAACGCGACGCCGCTCTTTGGCGGTCATGTGCCGTTTTCCAGGAAGTCCCGGCGGTATTGGGAGGGGGTGACGCCCTCGGCCTTCTTGAAGGCCTTGGTGAACACCCGGTAGTCGCCGTAGCCGCACTGCTCCGACACCTCGGCGATGGGCAGCGAGGTGGACACCAGCAGCTTGCGGGCCTGCTCCATGCGGATGTTGGTGAGATAGGTGAGGAAGTTGACGCCGATCTCGTTTTTGAAGAGCTGGCTGATGTAGGGGGCGCTGAGGTGGAATTCCTCCGCCAGCAGGTTCAGGCTGATGTCCTCCGCCAGGTGGGCCTGGAGATACCGGGTCAGGCCGGTGATGGGGCGCTCGTCCTGCTGCTCCGGGGCCGCGGCGGCGCGGCGCTGGAACAGGGTGATCTTCAGGTTGTCGATGCAGTCGCCGAATTCCTCGTAATCCACGGGCTTGAGGATGTAGTCGGTGATCTGGAGGCGCAGCGCCTCGCGGCAGTAGGAGAAGTCGTCATAGCCGGAGACGATGATGAAGGCGGTGTCCGGGTGGTTGACGCGGCTGCGCTGGATGACCTTCAGGCCGTTCAGTATGGGGATGTTGATGTCCATGATGGCGATATCCGGCTGCAGGGCGTCGATCTGGGCCAGGGCCTCCATGCCGTCGGCAGCCTCGCCCACCACCTCACAGTCGTGGGCGGCCCAGTCGAAGAGACGCTTGAACCCCTCACGGATCATGATCTCGTCATCCACCAGCAGGACGCGGAGCTTTTTCATGGTGTCACCTCCTGAATGGGCAGCAGCAGATGGGCGGTCACGCCACCGGTGTCGTTTTCGGTGTAGGAGAGGCCGTAGGCCCGGCCGCACAGCAGCTTGATGCGCTTCTGGACGTTCAGCACGCCGATGCTGTTGCCATCCAGCTTGGAGGGCTGGCGGGCGTAGTGGAGGAGCATCTGGTCAATCTCCGCCTTCTTGCCCGGAGCAAAGCCGCTGCCGGTGTCCCGGACGGTGATCTCCATGGCGCCGTCCGGCCGCTTCTGGGCGGCGACGGTCACCTGGCCCCGGTAGCCCTTGTTTTTCAAACCGTGGAGCAGGCTGTTTTCCACGACAGGCTGGAGGATGAAGTTGGGCACCAGCACGTCATATAGCTCTGGGGCAATGTCGCAGCGGCACTCCAGCTGGGGATAGCGGTAGCACATCAGGTCGAGGTACGCCTCCAGCAGCTCCAGCTCGTCATCCAGCGGCACCATGGGCTGGTTCACCTTGACGCTGCGGCGGAAGAAGTCCACCAGGCGCATGAGAAGGTCGGCCACCCTTTTGTCGCCGTCCAGTTGGGCCTGGATGCGGATGGCGTCCAGGGTGTTATAGAGAAAGTGGGGGTTCACCTGGCTTTTCAGATACAGCATGGACATCTTCTGCTCCGTCAGCTCCGAGCGGAGGATGTCGGGGTTTTCCAGCGTCAGGTAGAAGGACAGGGTCATCAGGGTGATACCCATGCCGCTGATGAGCCAGGTGTGGTGCAGGCCCTGGAGGGCGCAGACGGTGAACTCGATCAGCAACGCCGCGCCGATGGCGAAGCGCTTCTTGCGGTCGATCTGCTTCCAGTTGGCGATCAGCAGTCCGGCGCACAGCAGCAGGTAGAAGGCCACGCCGCCGTAGCACACGTTGGCCTGCATGCCGGTGGAGTAGTTGCCCTCCGGCGTGATGGCGTAGCGCACCGGCAGCACCAGGGCCGCCAGCTCCGCCGCGCCCAGGAAGCACTTGGCCGCCAGGTCGAAGCGGCGGGGCGTGCCGGTCTCCTCCTCCACCAGAATGGCGATGTACTGGTAGAAGAGGTACACCACCAGCAGCATGGTGGCGATAAAGGCACGGTGCAGCAGGCTGTTGACCAGGGGCGGCACGGTGTCCAGATGGTTCACGGTGTACAGCGTGGCGCCGTCGAAAACCAGGTGCACCAGCACCGTCAGCAGCAGGACGGAGAAGGTCTGGTGCAGGGGCGTGCGCTCACGCCGGGCGGGAAAGTAGATGTAGGCCACGAAGGCCAGGATCAGGAACAGCGCGATCTCCATGCGCAGCATGGGGCGGTTACCTCCTTGTTGGGGCGATGGGTGATCTTCAGCCGACGCTGAAGAAGCTCTTGGCGATGTCGGCGCTCTGCTTGGCGTCCTTGGCGTAGTAGTCCGCGCCGATCTTTTTGGCGTATTCCGGCGTCAGCACCGCACCGCCGGCCATGATCTTGCAGGGGATATTGGCCTGACGCAATGCGGCGATGGTCTCCTCCATGCTCTTGAGGGTGGTGGTCATCAGGGCGGAGAGGCCCACCAGGTGCACGTCCTTGTCCCGGACGGCGTTGACCACCGTCTCCACCGGCACGTCGCGGCCCAGGTCGATGACCTCGAAGCCGTAGTTCTCCAGAATGACCTTGACGATGTTCTTGCCGATGTCGTGGACATCGCCGTGGACGGTGGCCAGGACGATGCGGCCCTTGCCGGTGCCGCTGCCGCCCCGGGCGGCCATGGCGGTCTTTACCTCGTCAAAGGCACTCTGGGCGGCGCTGGCGGCCTGCAGGAGCTGGGGCAGGAACAGGGTGCCGTTTTCGTACTTGGCGCCCACCGCGTCCAGGGCGGGGATCAGGGCGCCGTCCACCAGCTCCAGCGGCTCCTTCTCCTGCAGCAGGGTGCGGGCGGCGGCTGCCGCCTCGCCCTTGAGGCCCTGCTCCACGGCCTTCATCAGCGGGGCGTAGGCGGCGTTGGTGCTGACACCGTAGGTGACGCCGCCGGTAGAGGCGCTCTGCATGATCCGGGCCAGGGCGGTGGAGGTAGGGACGCGGCCCGCGTAGCGCTCCACATAGGCGGCGCACTGCTTGTCGCGGCCCGACAGCACGTTGTAGGCGTAGATGGCGGCCATCATCTCCTGGCTGGCGGGATCCATGATGGCCAGATCCAGACCCGCGTGGATGGCCAGGGTCAGGAAGATGGTGTTGAGATAGGCGCGGCAGGGGAGGCCGAAGCTGATGTTGGACACGCCCAGAATGGTGCGCACCCCCAGTTCCTTCTTGCACCGCTCCAGCGCCTCGACGGCGGCCAGGGCGTCCTCCTGCTGGGCGCTGGCGGTCAGGGCAAGGCAGTCGATATAGATATCCTCGATGGGGATACCGGCGGCCAGGGCGGCGTCGCGGATGCGGCGGGCGATGGCCACGCGCTCCTCCACGCCGGAGGGGACGCCTGCGCCGTCCACCGTCAGGCCGATGACCGCCGCGCCGTACTTTTTGCACAGGGGCAGCACGTGCTCCAGCACGGCGGGCGCACCGTTGACGGAGTTGACGATGGGCTTGCCGTTGTAGGCGCGGAGGGCACGCTCCAGCGCCTCGAAATTGGTGGAGTCCAGTTGGAGGGGCTGGCTGACCACGCTTTGCAGCGTCTTGACCACCTGCTCCAGCATGGCGGGCTCGTCCACCTCGGGCGTGCCCACGTTGACATCCAGAAGCTGCGCGCCCGCCTCCGCCTGGGAGACGGCCTGCTCCAGCACATAGTCCATGTCGTTCTGCCGCAGGGCCTGCTGGAAGCGCTTTTTGCCGGTGGGATTGATGCGCTCACCCACCACGGTGACGCCGTCAACGGTGACGCACTCCACCGGGGAGCAGATCACCGAGGGCATGGGATGGGCGGCCCGGCCGGGTACGCAGTCGCGGAACACGTCGTTCAGAAGGCGGATGAAGTCCGGCGTGGTGCCGCAGCAGCCGCCGGCGGCGAAGAGACCCAGATCGCGGTAGGGGGTCATCTGCTGGGCGAACAGCTCCGGCGTGATGTCGTAGCCGCTGCCGTCGGCCCGGGGCAGGCCCGCGTTGGGCTTGACGAACACCGGGAAGTCGCCGGGCAGGGCCTCGGCCAGGCGCTTGGCCATGGGGAAGATCTCCTGGGGTCCCAGAGAGCAGTTGATGCCCAGCGCGTCGGCACCCAGGCCACGGGCGGTGGCGGCAAAGCTCTCCACCGTGCAGCCAGTGAAGGTGCGGCCCCGTGCCTCGAAGCTCATGCTGGCCAGCACCGGGAGGTCACAGTTCTCCTTGACGGCCAGCAGGGCGGCCTTCAGCTCGTAGAGATCGGTGAAAGTCTCCACCACCACCAGATCGGCACCGGCGGCCACACCGGCCCGAACAATGCGGGCGTATTCGCTGACGGCAGTCTCGAAGGGGAGAGTGCCGTTGGGCTCCAGCAGCTCGCCCAGGGGGCCGATGTCCAGGGCGGTCAGCGCGCCGTAAGGGGCGCAGGCCCTCTTGCAGCAGGCCACGCCTGCGGCGATGACCTCCTCCACGGTATAGGGGCTTTTTGCCAGCTTGTGGGCCGACGCGCCGAAGGTATTGGTGTTGATGATGCGGCTGCCCGCGGCGGCGTACATGCCGTGGATCCGCTGGATGGCCTCGGGGTCGGTGATGTTCAGCTCCTCGGGCCGGGCGCCGAGCTGGAGACCGGCGGCCTGCAGCATGGTGCCCATGCCGCCGTCCAGCAGGATGGTGTGGGGCTGGTGGAAAAGGTCATTGATCTGCACAGGTGATCCCTCTCTTTCGATAGTCACATCGGGCGCGGAGCGCACAGTGTCCGCAGCCCGCCGGTTGTCCGGTTACAGGGTGGTCGCTGAGGCCCAGCAGGGCCGTGACGCTCTTGCGGGGCATCATGAGACAGGTGCCGGTGACGTAAAGGCCCATTTGCCGCTGGGCGTCCAGTGCATCGGCCACCAGCGGCTGGACGGCGATGGGCCAGTCGCCGTAGCCGGGGGAGAAGCGCCCTGTGAGGTAGAGGCTTTCTCTGGCGGCCCATTGGCGCAGCGCCGTCTCCGCCTGATCGGCCATCTGCTCCGCCAGGGCGGAGGCCAGGGCGTCGGCGGCCGCTCCGGCGGCGATATCGCCCACGGCGGCGCGGCGGATGGCGGCGTCTGTCATGGGGCCCAGGGTCACGGCCAGCAGGATGGCGCGGGGGCAGCCGGACAGGTGGCGGCGGATATCCGTGCCCTGCAGGATGCCGTGCTCTTCCAGCGTCTCGGTGTCGGCCAGCAGCCAGGCGGCCCTTGGCGCGGCGGCTTGCAGCAGCGGCGGGGCGCAGCGCTCCAGCAGGGCCAGTATGGCGTCATCCGGCTGGCGCTGGGCGCCCAGATAGCGGGCGGCCTGCCGCAGGTCGATGGCCTCCGGCGTATGCAATATGAGGGGGCGGCTGGGGCCGATGGGCATACCGCAGACCTCCTTCACGGTGGGATGGGTCAATCGCTGCGGCTCTCCTCTACCAGACGGGTCATCAGGTGGGAGAGGGCGAACATCAGCGTCTCGTAATGCAGGTAATCCAGGGTGTTTTTGTCCACCAGCACCTGCATGCTGGCGGGGAAGTCCTCGTCTGCCTCCCAGAACCGCAGGATCAGCGGCAGGAAGGGGAACAGGGGCAGCTCATAGGCCACGTCGCCCTTGGGCTGGGGCGTTCCGTGGAGCCGGCGGCAGGCGCGATCCAGCGCGGCGGCGTCGCCGCCGAATTGGGCGCAGGAGTTTTTGAAGAAGTCGCCGTCCTTGGCCAGGGTGCCGCCCTGGATGGCGCACAGACTGGCCACGTTGGCCCACTGGTGGGACAGGTGGCACAGGGGCTTGGAGTCGCACAGCACGTCGTAGATGGACATGGCCTCGTTATAGCTGGCGGTATGGGACGGATCCGATGCCCAGGTCACCGTGCCGGTTTGGCGGTCGACCCGGTAATCCCGGGCCACGAAGGAAATGTAGAGGGCGTCCTCATCGTGGGCCAGGCCGAATTTGCGGATCATGGTCTCCTGGTCATAGCGGAGAAAGGCCGCCGCCGTGGCGTCGCGGGCCTTGTCGTAGTTGGATAGGGGCATCATGGGGGCACCTCCCTGTGGTTTTGTGGTGCTATCATAGCATAGGAAGCAATACGGCGCAAGGGCTGGGGAGAGGAAAAAGAGGGATGGGCGGGGATATTTGGTGAAAACGGGGGCGGTCAGCGATCCCGGATGGGCGAAGCAGCCCCGGGCCGTATGGCCCGGGGC
>USAT01000018.1 GCA_900552725.1 uncultured Eubacteriales bacterium
CCCGCCATACCACGGGCCGAGCAGCCAACCGGACAGCAGCACAAAGCAATCGCCCAGATTTACATAGCCATCCATGGGGGAGGGAATCCGAATCACCATGGTGGCCACATAGGTCAACGCGGCCATCAGGGCGCTGACGACCAGCTTGCGGACTTTTTTATCGCTCATGATTGAATATCTCCTTGCTATTCTTGATGAGTTGTATTATAGTATGAATTGGTATTATTAAAATATCCAAAAATAAAAGAAATGTGCATACCAGATAGGAGGGAAGGGATGCTGACCTATACCTTTGAAAAAAGCGGCGTGAGCCTGTATGAACAGCTTTACCGCCAAATAAAGGAAGATATTCTCTCCGGTATGCTGAAGGCAGGGGAGAAGCTGCCCAGCAAGCGAGCGCTGGCTGCTCATCTGGAGGTCAGTGTGATCACGGTGAAAAATGCCTATGAGCAGCTGATCGCCGAGGGGTACATCTGCGGGGTGGAAAAGCGGGGTTACTATGTCATGCGTATCGACCAGCCGCTGACGGCACCGGTAACAACGGAGGAACCTGCCTGCGAGCCGGAGGAACCGACATGGTTTATGGATTTTGTGACAAACTCCACGGCGGCGGAGTATTTCCCCTTTGCCACATGGTCCAAGCTGATGCGTCAGACCATACTGGAGCAGGATACCAATCTCCTGCGGCCAACACCGTCCACCGGCGCCGCGGAGCTGCGGAGGGCCATCGCGGAGTATCTGCACCAGTTTCGGGGAATGACGGTATCGCCGCGGCAGATTATTGTGGGGGCGGGGACGGAAACGCTGTATAATCTGTTGATCCAGCTGTTGGGACGGGACAAATGCTACGCCGTAGAGGATCCGGGATACAGCAAGATCGGCCGCATTTATCAGGGAAATCAGGTGCCGCTGCGGTATATCGCCATGGACAGCGGCGGAGTGTCCTATGAAGCGCTGCGCCGCACGGACGCCGACGTGGTGCATATCTCCCCCAGCCATCACTATCCCACCGGCATCGTCATGCCCATCGCCCGCCGCCATGAGCTGCTGCGCTGGGCCGACGAGGGGGCGGGGCGGTACATTCTGGAGGACGACTACGACAGCGAGTTCCGGTTCGTGGGGCGGCCCATCCCCACGCTGTTCTCCGACGACGAGCACCAGCACGTCATCTATCTGAACACCTTCTCCAAGACCATCGCGCCGTCTATCCGCATCAGCTATATGCTGCTGCCGCCCCGGCTTCTGGAGGATTATCGGGAGAAGCTGGGGTTCTACTCCTGCACGGTGTCCAGCTTTGAGCAGTACACGCTGGCGGAGTTTCTGTCAAGGGGCCACTATGAGCAGCATCTGAACCGGATGCGCAAGCGCTATCACCAGAAGCGGGACGCGGTCATCGACTGCATCCTGTCCGGGCCGCTGGCGGGCCGGGCGGAGATCATGGAGCAGGACGCGGGACTGCACTTTCTGGTGCGGCTGGACACGGCGCTGCCGGACGGGACGCTGCGGCAGCGGGCGGCGGAGCGGGGGTTGCGGCTGGCGCTGCTGTCGGACTACTACCGCCATGGCGGGGAGGCGCCCCACCATGTGCTGGTGGTGAACTATTCCGGTATTGAATTGGAAAAACTGCCCCAGGCGCTGGCGCGTTTGGCGGAGATCATCAAGGAGTGATAGTATGTACGACGAACTGACGAAGCAGGACATTCAGAAGATGCAGGAGGAGATCGACTATCGGGTGCAGGAGCTGCGGCCCAAGCTGATCGAGGACGTGCAGACGGCGCGGGCCTTCGGCGATCTCAGCGAGAATTTTGAGTATAAGTGCGCCAAGCAGGAGAAGAACCGCAACGAGAGCCGCATCCGCTATCTGCAGCGTATGATCAAGACCGCCAAGGTCATCGGCGACAAGTCCACGGCGGACACGGCGGGGCTTTACGACACGGTGGAGATCCTGATGGAGAACACCGGCCGCAGCCGTACCATCCAGCTTGTGACCACCCTGCGGCAGGACGCCCTGAAGGGCTGGATCAGCAAGGAATCCCCCGTGGGCCGGGCCGTTATGGGCCACAAGGCGGGGGAGCGGGTCTATGTGGAGATGGAGAACGGACGGGGGTACTATCTGACCATCCAGTCCATCACCAAGGGCAGCGACGACGGGTCTATCCCCATCGGCAGCTTTTAAGGGGGGGACGGCCATGACCTTGCAGCAGTTGCGGTACGTCACCGCCGTGGCGGAGACCGGTACCATCAGCGGCGCGGCCAAGGCGCTGTTTATCTCCCAGCCCAGTCTGACCGCCGCCATCCAGGAGCTGGAAAAGGAGATGGGCATCACCATCTTCCTGCGCACCAATCGCGGCGTGGTGCTGAGCCGGGAGGGGGACGAGTTCCTGGGCTATGCCCGGCAGGTGCTGATGCAGGCGGAGCTGCTGGAGGACCGGTACAGCGTCCGGTCCAGCCACCGGCAGCAGTTCGCCGTGTCCGCCCAGCACTATAACTTTGCGGCCCGCGTGTTTGCCCGTGTGGTGCGGGACATGGGCGGCGAGAAATACAGCATGGCCTTCCGGGAGACCACCACCTATGAGGTGATCGAGGACGTGGGGCTGATGCGCAGCGAGGTGGGCGTGCTGCTGATGACGGAGCAGAACGGCGAGGTACTGCGGCGGCTGTTCCGGGAGTACGAGCTGACCTATACGGAGCTGGTGCGGAAGGATGCCACCGTGTATGTGGACAAAAATCACCCGCTGGCGGGCCGGGGAGAGGTGACGGAGGAGGAGCTGGCGCCCTATCCCTGCGTGACCTTTGAGCAGGGGACGCACAACGCGGTGTTCTTCTCGGAGGATATCTCCATGCCAGCGGTGACGCCCCGGCACATTCTGGTGCGGGACCGGGCCACCGCCAACGACCTGACCCGCGAGATCAACGCCTATCAGCCGGGTATCGGACTGGACGACGAGGTGTCCCGCACCGTCTATCAGTCCAGCATGCTGTATCTCAAGCCACGCAAGCAGGTGAGTTTGGGGTATATCGTGCGAAATCACATGCTGCGCAGTCCTATGGCGCAGGCGTATATCCAGGCTATGGAGGACTATGCGGAGAAGTACAAGCGGTCACACGGAGTATAGCTTCAAACTATAACAAACTTAGTTTTCACGTATTTTACAAATGGCAAAAGCTGTAGTATCATCATACCTGTAAAGAGCAAAACGCAACAATACAACAATACAGAATGATGAAAGGAGTTTTTGCTATGAAAAAGACAACTGCTGTGGTACTGGCCCTGCTCCTGACATTGGTGGTGCTGGGCACATTCGTTTCCATCGTGACGGGCTGGTTCAATCCTGTGGTGAAGGTCACGGGCCTTCTGCTGGGCTATCTGATGTTCGCCGATCTGGCGGTCATCTGCGGCCTGATGGCAGGCGCCTATAAGGCATAATATATCTTACTGCTTACCATTTATTTTCTCTCTCAACCTCTTCCAAAGCGAAAAGCGGCTGTGCACTGCACAGCCGCTTTTCGCGTGGGGGATGGGAATATCCGTGTGACGACGGCGGGGTGTAGTCACCCCGCCCTACGCAGCGTTACCGCTAGACCTTCGTAGGGCGACATGACCTCATGCCGCCGTGGGTAACCATACATGTACCCGCTTACACCAGCTCCGCAAAGCTGCGGATGCAGCGGTGGCACACCGTCTGCATCTCTTCCCATGAAACATGGAAAAATTCGTCGTATACGCCTACCACCGTCATTCCGGCGGCGCGGGCGCTGCGGCAGGCGGCGATGGAGTCGTCAAAGATGGTGCACTCCGCCACGTCTACGCCCAGCAGCTCCGCCGTTTTGCGGTAGATGGCGGGTTCCTTCTTGTCCATGCCCAGCTTCTGGGCAAAGTAGATGTGCTCGAAATAGGGCTTCAGACCCAGGTGATCCAGCGCCGCGTGACAGTGGGCCGGGACGCTGGAGGTCAGGACGGCCATCCGCTCTCCGGCGGCTTTGCATTTCTCCAGATAGGCCACCACGCCGGGCTTTACCGGCACGCTGGTGGTATAGAGATCACCGGCCATCTCCATCCACTCGGCCATGATCTCGTCGGTGGATTCCGTGAGATGGCAGTACTCCTTGGTGAAGACGGCGGCCTTGGGGAACACGGTGTGGGCCACGCCCTCGTAATACTCATGGGTATAGGGCAGGCCCCGCTTGGCCAGAAACGCGGTGTCCACGTCCCGCCAGATGCCGTTGGAGTCGATGAGGGTGCCGTCCATGTCAAAAATCAGCATAGGTTTTCTCCTTATAGGTCGGTGGTATAGAAGCGCCAGGGGAAGTCCACGGCCTCCTGGGCGTAGTCGATGCCGATGCGCTTTCCGGTTTGAATGGTGAAGGGGCGGGGCGGCCGGTCGGGCAGGCCCGCGTCGGACAGGGCGGTGCAGAGAAACAGCTCGTCGCCGGTGGTCAGGTCGAGGCCGTTCTGGCGGCGGTCAAGCCCCAGGGCGCGGCAGCATTTGCCGGGGCCATTCAGCAGGTTCTTCCGCTGATAGGCCGTTAGCTGGTCGGGGGCTTTTCCGTACCGCAGGCGGCAGATGGCGTCCAGCCCGTGTACCGGCGTCAGACCCCGCAGCAGCACGGCGGAGGGCTCGCCCTCCGGCTCGGTGACAAAGTTCAGGCAGCAGTGCATGCCGTAGATGAGATAGATGTAGGCGTGGCCCGGCGGGCCGAACATGGTGGCGTTGCGGGCGGTCTTGTGGTAGCCGTAGGAGTGGGCGGCCTTGTCGATGGCGCCCACATAGGCCTCCGTCTCCGTGATGCGGCAGACCAGCAGCTCTCCCTCATAGCGCCGCACCAAATAGCAGCCCACCAGACTGCGGGCGATATCCACCGTATTTCCTGTATAAAAATTCCGACAGAGTATTGCCATTTTCGCCCTCCAGTGGTATGCTGATTGATGTTTTTATGTATTTTATCACGATTTCTGTGAAATGACAAGAAAAAGGAAGTGTTGCCGCGATGCCTGTGTACAACTATAAAAAGGGCCTGACCGCCATGCTGGGGTGCTTCTTCATCTGGGGGTTCCAGCCGTTATACTGGTATCTGTGCAGCGGCATGGACACCTTCTTCCTGATGGCCAGCCGTATCGTGTGGGCGGCGGTGTGCTGCGTGCTGATCCTGTGGATCCAGGGCAAGCTGCCCCAACTGGCGGCGGCCTTCAAGGACAAGCAGGTGCTGAAGCGGGAGATCCCGGCGGCGGTGTTCCTGTTCGGCGACTGGATCGTGTACCTGTGGGCGGTGCAGAACGGCCGCGTGCTGGAGTGCTCGCTGGGCTACTACATCCAGCCGCTGGTGGTGTTCGCCTTCGGCGCGGTGATCTTCAAGGAGAAGATCTCGTGGCGGCACTTCGTCATCATCGCCATCGTGGTGGTGGGCATCGTGCTGAGCACCAGCGGCTTCGGCGGCGTGCCCTATGTGACCATTGCCCTGGCCACTATGTTTGCCATCTACGCCGCCATCAAGAAGAGCCTGACCATCGACTCCATCGTCAGTACCACCATGGAGATCATCATGATGGTGCCGGTGGCCGTTATATTCGTGCTGTGCTGCCGCATGGGCGACAACGGCATGGGCTGCCTGACGGTGGTGCGGCAGCTTCTGCTGATAGGCTCCGGCGTGGTGACGGCGGTTCCCATGCTGTTCTACGCCATCGGCGTGCGGAACCTGCCGCTGATGACCACCGGCATCTGCCAGTATCTCAGCCCCACGCTGGCCATCTTCTGCGGCATGATCATGGGCGAGAGCCTGACGAAGGAGAAGCTGGTGAGCTTCTGCTTTATCTGGGCGGGCGTGATCCTGTACACCCTCAACAGCATCTATGAGGAGAAGAAGCGCGGCAAAACGGCGGCGTAAGGAGGAGAACCAATGAATATCACAGTCTATCTGGGCGCCAACGAGGGCAACGACCCGGCACTGGGCCGGGCAGTTCACGAGTTGGGACAGTGGATCGGCGGAAACGGCCACACACTGGTCTACGGCGGATCAAAGACCGGGCTGATGGGCGAGATCGCAAAAAGCGTTCTGGATGCCGGCGGGAATGTGACCGGCGTGGAACCGCAGTTCTTTATGGATGAAGGCTTCCAGTATGACGGCCTGACGGAGCTGATCGTCACAAAGGATATGGCAGAGCGCAAGACGAAGATGATCCAGCTGGGCGATGCTTTTATCGCCTTTCCCGGCGGCACCGGAACGCTGGAGGAGATCGCGGAGGTCATGTCTAAGGTGTCGCTGAAGCAGCTGGACGCGCCATGCATCCTCTATAACCTGAACGGCTACTATGACGACCTGAGGGCGCTGCTGGGGCATATGATCGAAAAGGGCCTTTCCTCGCCGGAGCGGCAGGAGGGGATCTACTTTGCGGAGGATCTTGCACAGATCCGGGCGATATTGGAGAAATAACAGATATAGCAGGGCGCGGCGTTTGCTGCGCTCTGCCGCGTTATGGGACGGGAAAACAGTGAAACACGCGTTGCAGCAACAGGCGGTTGCTTGCCGGGCGAGGATCTCTGTGCTATACTGACGGCAAGGAGGTGTTCTTTATGGAGACGAAGGAGATTTTACATCATCTGAGAGAGGAGCGCGGGCTGTCCCAGGATGAGCTGGCGGAAAAGCTGTTTGTGACGCGGCAGGCGGTGTCCCGCTGGGAAAACGGCGAGACCACGCCGAATCCGGAGACGCTGAAGCGGCTGTCCCGGGTGTTTGATGTGTCCATCAACACGCTGCTGGGCTCCCCGCGGCAGTTGATCTGCCAGTGCTGCGGGATGCCGCTGGACGATTCCACCATCAGCAAGGAGCCGGACGGCGATTTCAACGAGGAATACTGCAAGTGGTGCTATGACGGCGGTACGTTCAAGTACAGCAGCATGGAGCAGCTGATCGACTTCTGCGTGACCCACATGGCAAGCGAGCAGTGGCCGGCGGAGCAGGTCAGGGCCCACATGGAGACCGTGGTGCCGGGCCTGGCCCACTGGAAGAAATAACGGGATTATACAGCAGAGCGCGGCAAACGCCGCGCTCTGCTGTTGCGTCGTGGGGTGAGGGATGGTATAATAAAAAAAAGCACAAAACGACAGACAGGAGGGACGGTATGCGAAAAATGAAGGTGAAAACCGCCAGAAAGGTGAGAGATACTCTGATGCTTACCGGCGTGGTGATCATGTTGGCAGGGAGTGCTTGGGGACCTTTTGCATATATTGGCGCTGCCGTCGCGTTTTCTGGGCTGATCCCCCATTTTCTTTATAATAAGTGCCCCTATTGCGGTCACCAGCTGGGAAGAAACGAGGGGGATTATTGCCAATATTGCGGAAAGCGAACGGATAAGGAGGAGACAGTATGAGGCGATATTTTTCCTGAATCCTGGTGATCGTGCTGGCGCTGGCGGCGGTGGCCATGGGGGTGCTGTGGCAGCGGGCGCTGCGGGACGATTCGGACATGGCGGCGCTGCTGGCGGCGGACGTGCGGGATGAAAACGGCTATCTGCGCCTGGCCGACCTGCGGAACACGCTGCAGGAGTGATGGAAGGAGAGAATATGGCGAAAGTATGGGAGACGGAGCGTCTGGTGATCCGGGAGAGCGCGGCGGTGACGGCCCGGGAGATCGCGGATTTCCACCGGCGCAACCGGGAATTTATGAAGGTCTATGCCCCGGCGCGGGAGGACGCCTACTATACGGAGGCGTTCTGGCAGCAGGAGCTGCGGGACGAGCTGGCGGAGGAGGCCGATGGGCGGAGCTGCCGCTTTTACCTGTACCGCAAGACGGAGCCGGGGGTGCTGTGCGGCTATGTGGCGCTGTCCAACATCGTCCGGCGGGCGTTCCAGTCCTGCTTTATAGGCTATCAGATGGACGAGCGCTGGGTGGATCAGGGGTATATGACCGAGGCGGTGGTGCGTGTGGCGCGCATCGCCTTTGAGGAGCTGCGCCTGCACCGAATCGAGGCCAACATCATGCCGTGGAAAAAGCGGTCGCTGCGGGTGGCGGAGAAGTGCGGCTTCGTCGGCGAGGGTGTGTCGCCCATCAGCTCCATCCCCTATGCCATGACCTGCATCTGGGGCATTGAGATGGGTAAGGCAACCATCATTCTGCACTGCGCGCTGGTGCTGCTGCAGATCCTGCTGCTGCGGAAGCGTTTCAAGCCGGTGAACCTGCTGCAGGTGGTGGTGGGCATCGTGTTCGGGTACTTCACCACCTTCTGCAACTGGTGTGTGTCCTTCCTGCCCAACACGGACAGCATGGTGCTGCGGGTCGTCTTACTGCTGCTGAGCGTGGTGTGCATCGCCCTGGGTATCTTTCTGTACATGCCGCCGGACATCATGGCCCTGGCGGGCGAGGGCACCATCAAGGCCATCTCCGACGTCAGCGGCATGGCCTTTGCCAAGGTGAAGGTGCTGTTTGATTCGTCGCTGGTGGCCATATCCCTGGCGGCGTGCCTGCTGTGCATCGGCAGCTTCGGCAGCGTGGGCGTGGGAACGGTGCTCGCCGCCGTGCTGGTGGGCACGGTGCTGGGCTTTCTCACCAAGTGGTTCGCACCCCAACGGGACAGGTGGCTGTTCCGGGAGAATACGCGGACATTGTAAGCAAAAAAACGAGACGGCATTGCCGTCTCGTTTTTTTGCTTATTCCGCTTCGCCGGTCACGATGCCATACATGGTCACCAGCAGTTCCTCCGTGACGTTCTCCGTCATGCCCAACGTGTAGCTGATGCCGTCGGTGTGCCACAGGGCCATGCCCTGCCCCTCATCGGTGAAATAGCAGGTATAGGGTACATCCTCCGAGTCGTTGGTGGTCTTCGTCCAGGTATAGTACATACCGGAGATGTCCTGCACCGTCTGGGTCTTCTGTCCCCGGTAGGTGTAGGTCTGCCCCTGATAGACGAAGCTCACCTGGGCCAGCGGCTCCTTGTCGCCGTCGATATAGCTGTACGTCACATCCACCGCCGTGATGGGCACGTTCAGGGTGATGCCGGTCTCCTCCGTCAGCTCCTCGGCGGTACACTCGTGCACCGGGTTGGGGATCTGGCTGATGTCGCCGCTCTCCTGAAGGTTTTTCACCGTGCAGGCGGCCAGCGCCAGCACGCAGCAGACAGCCGCCGACAATACAAGCAGTTTCTTCATAATGATGCTTCCTTTCTCTGGAATGACACTCCTTAGACGTATCTCTTCCGCAAAGGGTTCCCCAAAGGGGAAAATTTTTTCAACACATAGATCTTACAGCAGCTCCGCCAGACGGTGGGGCTGCTCCTGGCCCGCCAGCACGCGGCACGCACCTGCCGCCAGGGCCTCCATCTCAAATTCACCGGCCATGATCTCCACCGGCGCGATGAAGGACAGCTTCCTCGTCAGATAGTCCGCCACATACTGGGAGTGGGCGATGCCGCCGGTGAGGATGATCCGGTCGATTTGCCCGTCGGCAGCCGCCGCCAGCGCGCCTAGGGACTTGGCGCAGGTGTACAGCATGGCGTCGTACACCAGCTTGGCCTTCTCGTCGCCTGCGGCGATCCGCTGCTCCACCTCACGGGCGTCGCTGGTGCCCAGATGGGCCTTCAGTCCGCCTGCGCCCCGGACGAACTTCATCAGCTCCTTCTCCGTGTACTCGCCGGAGAAGCACAGATGGATCAGGCTCTGGCAGTCCTCGCCGCCGCTGCGCTCCGGGGCGAACATGATCTCGTCGTCCCGGACGCCGTCCACCATTTTGCCGCCGATGAACAGCCGCGCCGAAGCGCCGCCGCCCAGGTGCAGCACGATGAAGCGGCACTCCTCCAGGGGCTTGTGCATGACCTCCTTGGCGCAGCGGATGGCCATGGCCCGGCAGTTCAGGGCGTGGCCCAGCATCCGACGCTGCAGCATGGGCATGCCGGTGATGCGGGTGACGGGCGTCATCTCGTCCACCGCCACAGGATCGTACACATAGGCGGGGATGCCCTGCTTTTCAGCGATGTGCAGGGCGATCACGGCACCCAGATTGGAGGCATGGGCCGCCTCCTTCACGCCGTACAGATAGTCGCACATCTGCTTGTCCACCACGAACGCACCGGATGGGCAGGGGGGGATCTGGCCGCCCCGGGCGCACACGGCGCTCAGGCTCTCCGGCGCGATGCCCTTCTCCTCCAGCACCTTCTCCACCAGCGCGCGGCGGAAGTCTACCTGATCCATGATCTGGGCGAAGGGGGCAAGCTCCTGGGCGCTGTGGCGCAGCGTCTCCTGAAAGACGCACTGCTCGCCGTCAAAGACGCCCATCTTGGTGGAGGTGGAGCCGGGATTGATGACAAGGACGCGATAGTTCATTGACATGTTCTCCTTTCGTTGGCGCTTATTGGCCGGTCATGGTCTTCATGACCTGGAATTCCTCCTGGTTCAGGGTCTTCATCATGGCCAGGCCCTCGTCGATGTCCAGATCGGACACCTGGTCGCTGTGGATGACGATGACCCGGTTGGTGCCGCCCTCGGCCAGCACTCGCACCGCCTCATAGCCCATGCGGGTGGCGATGACGCGGTCCTTGGCGGTGGGGCTGCCGCCCCGCTGGATGTGGCCCAGAATGGTGACGCGGGGGTCGAGACCCAGCTCGTTTTTGATCTGTTCGCCCACCTTCATGGCGCTGACGCAGCCCTCGGCCACCACGATCATGAAATTGGTCTTGCCCATCAGCCGGGCCTGGCGGATCTTCTCGGCCACATGGGCCTCGAAGTCGTATTCCGTCTCCGGCACCAGCACCGCCGTAGCGCCCACGGCCAGACCCACATACAGCGCCAGATATCCGGCGTGGCGGCCCATGACCTCCACCACGGAGCAGCGCTCGTGGGACTGCATGGTGTCCCGCAGCTTGTCGATGCACTCCACCGCCGTGTTGGCGGCGGTATCGAAGCCGATGGTATAGTCGGTGCAGACGATGTCGTTGTCGATGGTGCCGGGGATGCCCACCACGGAGATGCCCCACTTGCTCAGATCCTGTGCGCCCCGGAAGGTGCCGTCGCCGCCGATGGCCACGATGCCGTCCAGGCCCAGCAGCTTGCAGGTGTTATAGGCCTTCTCCTGGCCCTCCTTGGTGCGGAATTCGTCGCTGCGGGCGGTATACAGGATGGTGCCGCCCCGGTTGATGATCCGGCTGACGCTGGAGCTGTCCATCTGCACGAAGTCGCCGTTGATAAGCCCCTGCCAGCCCCGACGGATGCCCACCACCTCGATGCCCCGGCTCAGGGCGCTGCGCACCACGGCGCGGATGGCGGCGTTCATGCCCGGCGCGTCACCGCCGGAGGTCAGCACACCGATGCGTTTCACTGCGTTTTCCATAGTACATACCTCATTTAATGATAAAATTTATGTTCACCATCAATACCATCGATTAACAAGGGCAAACACGCCTGACAGCGTGTCTTTTCGGCGCTTTTTGCCCTTTTCGCCTTGGCGGGCGCCAGCCCGCCTGCCTCTCAAAAACCAAAAATCACTCAAAAATCCATCGCTGGCAGGTGCCTTGCAGTTTTGCCGGAGCAGAAATGTGTGCAGACAAGAAATGGCCCGCAGAGAATACTTGCCGTATTGTCAAGGGACTTGACGCAGTATGGGCGCATTTCTGCCCGTCAAAACCGTGTCTGCCCTTGTCAATCGATGGTTTTATTCCATGATATAGTATACCACGTTCCCGCCCGCAACACAACCGTTGAAATGGGAACGGCGTTGTGGTAAAATAGGGAGACATCATGTGTAAGGAGGGCGGCCATGCATCCGCAGTTTGAAGAGATGAACCCCAAATGGTTCAACCGCGCCAACTATTACAGCGGCTCCATCGGGGATTTCCGTTACAGCTTTCTCATGGACAAGAAGGAGAAGATCATCCACGCCGCCACCTATACCGTGTACTGCTATGAGGTGGCCAAGGACGTGGAGAACCGGGATTACGCCTGGGACGAGACCGGCGTGGCGGAGCTGAAAAGCTGGCTCCAGAGCCAGTACGAGGCGTACTGCCAGGCCCACCCGGAGATAAAAGCGTAAAAGGAGACAATAGGGCTATGGCACAGCATTTTACCTGCTATTCGGCGGTGTTCCCGCTGCTGCTGCGGGAGCGTGACGGCAGGCGGGAGATCCTGCTGCACCACCGGTACCATACCGGCTATATGGACGGGAAATGGGACATCGCCGCCTCCGGCCATGTGGAGGAGAACGAGACGGCTCGCCAGGCCCTGGCCCGCGAATGTTACGAGGAGCTGGGCATTCGTGTCCGCCCGGAGGACGCGGAATTTGCCCACGTCTGCCACCGGCTGGGCCAGGAGGGAGACCGCACCTATTATGACCTGTATTTCTTTGTCCATGCCTACGAGGGCACGCCGTCCATCATGGAGCCGGACAAGTGTGATGGCCTGAACTGGTTTCCGCTGGACGCCCTGCCGGAGGATATGATCGACATCCGCCGTCTGCATCTCCGGCAGGCATTGAACGGCAAAATGTACGACGAGCTGTTTTAACAGAAGGAGCGACAACGATGGATCTTTGCGACCGCCGGGAGATACAGGCGCTTCTGGAGCGCCACGGCTTCCGTTTTTCCAAGGCCATGGGCCAGAATTTTCTCATCGAGGGCTGGGTGCCCCGGGACATCGCCGACGCCTGCGGCGCAGACGAGCAAACCGGCGTGCTGGAGATCGGCCCCGGCATCGGCCCGCTGACGGCTCAGCTGGTGCGCCGGGCCGGCCGGGTGGTGTCGGTGGAGCTGGACGAGAGGCTCTATCCCGTGCTGCGGGAGACCATGGCGGACGCCGGTAACTTCACCCTCATCGAGGGCGATGCCATGAAGCTGGACTTTCCCCAGGTGATACAAGAGCATTTCACCGGACTGCGGCCCATCCTGTGCGCCAACCTGCCCTATAACATCACCACCCCTGTGCTGACCAAGTGCGTAGAGAGCCGCTGCTTCGACAGTCTCACCGTGCTGATCCAGAAGGAGGTGGCGGAGCGTATCTGCGCCCGGGCGGGCACGGCGGAGTACGGCGCGTTTACCGTGCTGATGCAGTACTATACCGCGCCGGAGCTTCTCTTTACTGTGCCGCCCACCTGCTTCCTGCCGGCGCCCAAGGTCACCTCCGCCGTCATCCACTGTCCCGTGCGGAAGACACCGCCGGTGGAGGTGGTGTCCGAGGCCGCCCTGTGGCGGACGGTGAAGGCCGCCTTCGCTCTGCGGCGCAAGACGCTGGTGAACTCCCTGCAGACCGGCTATCAGCTCCCCAAGGAGCAGCTGGCGGCCATCGTCGCCGCCTGTGGCCTGAGCGCCACTGTCCGGGGTGAACGGCTGACGCTTCAGGACTTTGCCGCCCTGACCAACGCCCTCCACGCGGCGGAGCAGGAAAAATAAGCCATCGTTTACAAAACCTTCACGCAATATAAACGGGAATTATGGTATACTGAAAGCTACATTCTACGACGAAATGAGTGACGACTTCTGGAACTGAACCGAAAAACCATCCGCAATATCCTGCTGATCGCCTGCGGCATCACGCTGGTGTGGTGGCTGGTGAACCACTTCAACCTGCTGCTGACGCTGGTGGACACCGTGCTGGGTATTCTCTCCCCCATCCTCATCGGCCTGCTCTTGGCCTTTGTGCTGAATCTGCTGCTGGTACCCCTGGAGCGGCTGTGGAACAAACTGTTTCTGAAGGAGAACAGCAGGCCCGTCGTGAGGAAGCTGCGGCGGCCCATCTGCCTGCTGCTGAGCTTTCTCATCGTGCTGGGCGTCATCTTCGCCGTGTGCTTCGTGGTGATCCCCCGCCTGGGCAGCACCGTGGTGGAAATGGTGAACACCGTCACCGCCTATGTCAAGACGTTGGATGTGCGGTATGACGACCTGCGCGCCGCACTGGAGCAGTATTCCATCACCCTGCCGGAGATCGACCTGGGCAAGAGCGACCTGCTGACCAAGATCACCGACCTGGTGGCCAAGGGCGGCTCGGCCCTGCTGAATACCACCATCGGCGTCACCACGTCGGTGCTGTCGGCGGTGGTGAACCTGCTGATGGGCGTGGTGTTCTCTGTGTACATCCTGGCCCAGAAGGAGACCCTGGGCCGCCAGATCAAGCGGGTGCTGTACGCCCTATTTCCAGAAAAGCGGGTCACGCCGTTTCTGGCGTTCCTGGGCCGCGTCAGCCGCACCTTCTCCCAGTTTGTCACCGGCCAGACCATCGAGGCCGTCATCCTGGGCACGCTGGTATTCCTGGGGATGCTGATCCTCCGGCTGCCCTATGCGCTGGTCATCGCCGTGCTGGTGGGCGTCACCGCCCTGATCCCCATTCTGGGCTCCTGGATCGGTGCCATCGTGGGCGCGCTGCTGATCCTGCCGGTATCTTTCATGCAGGCCATCTGGTTCGTGGTGTTCCTCATCGTCCTGCAGCAGATCGAGGGCAACCTCATCTACCCCCATGTGGTGGGCAAGTCCGTGGGCCTGCCAGGCATCTGGGTGTTCTTCGCCGTCATTGTGGGCAGCGGTCTGGGCGGCATCGCCGGTATGCTGCTGGGCGTGCCGGTGTGCGCCGTGATCTATGACGAGACCCGCCGCGCCATCCGCAAGCGGGAGACGGCGGATACGTCACAGAAGGGTTGACCTCTCGCGGAAGCGGCATATGCGCCGCCGCCAACAAGATAATACGCAGAAAGCCGTCCGGAGAGGGCGGCTTTTTTGCCGCCTTGACGGGTTTTGACAATTTCCCTCTTGACAAATGAGACTACTTCATGTAGTCTAATTGTAGAGACTACAGCGTGTAATCGCAACGAGGAGGGATGCTCTATGGCGGAGCTGCAAATGGGAATGGTGGAATCGAAGTTCGCGGATATCATCTGGCGCACCGCGCCGGTCACGTCCTCCCAGCTGGTAAAGCTGGGAGAGGCGGAGATGGGCTGGAAGCGCACCACGGTGCACACGGTGCTGCGGCGGCTGTGCGACAAGGGACTGTTTCAGAACGACGGCGGGCTGGTCACGGTAAAAATGAGCCGGGAGGAATTCTATGCCCGCCAGAGCCAACAGTATGTGGCGGACAGCTTTGACGGCTCGCTGCCGGCGTTCATCGCGGCCTTTACCCAGGGCCGGAGACTGACGGAGGAGGAACGGGATGAGCTGCGCCGCATGATCGACGAAGCGGGGGAGGGCTGACCATGAACGAGGTCTTTGTGAAGCTGGTCAACATGAGCGTGGCCGCCGGATGGCTGATCCTGGCGGTGCTGGTGCTGCGGCTGGCGCTGAAAAAGGCGCCCCGGTGGATTACCTGCCTTTTGTGGGCGCTGGTGGCGGTGAGGCTGGTGTGTCCCATCAGCCTCCAGTCGTCGGTGTCGGCCTATCAGGTGGCGTCACCGGCTGCCGTGCAGCCCACCGGCCAGGTGGAGTTCTTCCAGTATGTTCACGCCGGCGGCGACAAGCCCTCCATCCAGTTGGATGTGGACGCCATCCGTCCGGCGGAAACGGCACCGGCTGCCGCGGACAGCATATCTGACGGCGAAAGTCCGGCGCGGGATACCGTGACCCGCTATCTCCCGCCCTATGTGGCCATCTGGCTGGCGGTGGGCGGTGGGCTACTGCTGTACGGCATCGCCAGCGCCATCCGGCTGCGGCTCCGTGTGCGGGAGGCCATGCGCCTGCGGGACAATATCTGGGTATGCGACGCGGTGACGTCCCCGTTCCTGCTGGGTGTGCTGCGGCCCCGAATCTATCTGCCCAGCGGCATGGACGAGGGGCAGATGGCCTACGTCATCGCCCACGAAAACGCCCATCTGCGGCGGGGCGACCAGATGTGGAAGCCCCTGGGCTACGCGCTGCTGGCGGTGCACTGGTTCAATCCCCTGGTGTGGGCGGCCTATTGGCTGTTCTGCCGGGATATCGAGACCGCCTGCGACGAGCGGGTGGTGAAGACCATGGATATGGCGGAGAAGAAGGCCTACTCCGAAGCACTGCTCCATTGCAGTCAGGGGCGGCGGATGGTGCTGGCCTGTCCGGTGGCCTTCGGCGAAGAGGGCGTAAAGGGCCGCATTAAGGCGGTCTTACGGTACAAAAAGCCCGTTTTTTGGGTGGTTCTGGCGGCTGTGATCGTCTGCGCCGCTGTGGCCGTCTGCTTCCTGACCGACCCCATGGGCCGGGACGGCAGCAAGGGCACTCTGACCTTTGTGCAGAAGGACAACGTGGTCAGCGACGGGCGGGCGGACTTCACCCTGGAGACCTACGACGCGGGACTGGGCGCCCATGTCTATGCCGAGGTATGGCAGGACGGCCAGTGCGAGACCACCCAGCTGCTGACCGTGGGCCGCTATGCCAACGAGCTGAGCGTCCAGATCCAGCAGCCGGAGCGGAATCTGCAGGCGATCCCCGCCTTCCAGCTCTGGGCCGCCACCGACGTGTACGGCGATTACGGCGAGCTGTGGGACAGCCTGAAGGAGATGCCCAAGGATACCGCCTATGCCGCCTATCAGGACGGCGAAAAGCGGCAGGTGGCGGAGGGGGACGACATCGTGCTGCTGGCCATGGCGGCGGATTTGGGCGGCGGACTGCCCCAGTTCGACTGCCGCAGGCTGGAGAAGCAGCCCGGTATTGCCCGGGACGCTGACTATATGATCGTGGTGCGCGCGGCCTTTGCCGCCGACGATACCGAATCCGCCGGGGATCTTCTGGGGAAGGATACGGACAGCGCCCACGAGTATCTGCTGCCCGAGTTCAGCCTGCCCGTGGCGGTGGAGCTTGACGGGGTGGAGGAGCAGGCCGTGCGCCAGGATCTGGATGCCCTCATCAACGACCACCGCTGGGCTATGCCTTCCGACGCCCAGCGGGCCGGGACCTCGCCTTCCATCACGCTGTACAGCCGCCAGGGCGGCACGCTGTATATGGAGCGCGGCATGGACGCCCTGCTGGAGGTCACCGCTGACGGCACTGCCGTCGGCTACGCCAGCGACATGACCGGCGACGCCATCATCGACGCCCTGTCCGGCTGGGCCTGGCAGATGAAGAAGAACATCGCCCGCTCCAAGGAGGCCATCCCCGATGTGGAGACGCTGCTGACCCGGTTCCCCGACGGCGGCTTCCGCTGGGATATCTATCTGGATAACGGCAACGACGGCAACGCACTGGTGGAGCAGCTGTGGGCCTATGTGCAGAGCAGCACTCTGACGGCGGCCCAGTGCCGCGGCCTGCTGCTGAACCGGGACGGGCTGGACGGCGCTTTCACCGAGGGGTACACCGCGGCGCTGGTGGAGATCTATCAGAAGCAGCAGGACGTCTATATGCAGGCGTGGCGCAGTCTGACCTATGAACAGCAGAAGAGCGGCCCGCTGGATGTGGACGGCATCCTGCCCCGGGCCCAGACCATCCGCTGGTCCTATGACAGCGACGCGCTGTCATGCCCCTATATGACCGTCAACGGCAGCGGCACCGTGTTCTATATGGAGATTCCCGACGAGCTGGCGGCCCGCATCGGGCAGCGTGTGGCGGAGAACGTGAAGCTGGGCGGCTTCGAGCCGCCGCAGTTTACCAATGGTTGGGGCAGCGCTTTTAGCTCCTGGACGGCGGAGACCCCGGAGATGCATCTGCGGTTCAAGGAGGATTACGGCGGATTTTACAGCCTGTGCCGGGGCGACGGCGGCGTATGGGGCCTTTGTGTGGACGGAAACGTCGTGCAGGCGGACGCCGAGGTGCGGGAGCTGCTGGCCATGATCCGGAGTCTGACCGGCTGGGAGACGGAGAGCGGGCGAGAAGCCTTCTCCGGCCTGGCATCGGCGGAGCTGATCTACAACGGCGAGATCCTCTATACCGTCAGCGACGCCGACCATATGGCGCGGCTGCAGAACCTGCTGCAGAACGGGACGCAGGCGGAATCTGCGGCCAAAACGCCGCCGGAATGTGTCCAGCTGCGCCTGACGCGCAGTGACGGCAGCACCGTATCCGTGCTGGCGGCGCCGGATATGGCCAGGATCTATCTGCCGCCCTTCTACTACTACCGCTACAACGACTATGAATCCACCGGCACCCAGCCGTTGCTGGACGCCCTGGGCCTGACGGAGTGGCCCGCGGCGGTGGTCAATGAGGGCTGCGGCGCGTGGCTGACGGCGCTGGAGGCCCAGCTGACCCCCATGCCCCGGAACGGGCAGAGCGGCGCGTCCCTGATCTTCCCCCTGTCGGAGCAGGCGGTGCGGTCGGCGGCCATCAGCATGGGCCTGCCCAATGTGATTTCTCCGGAGGAGACCTTCTCCGGCGCGGAGGGGCACGCGGCCTATACCCTGCGGGATGACAGCGGCGAGCGGTACCCTATGCTGGTGGTCAGCAGCCAGGTGGACGATGTGGGCAAGCGGTATTTACAGGTGATGTATCTGGAGCCGGCAGGGGAGGATACCGCCTTCCGCTGGGCGGACTGGCAGCGGCCCATCGCCCTGGCCGGAATGCTGTACGGCGGTTTTCACGACGACGGCCAGCTCTATCGCCAGCTGTCCACCCTGGAGATCTCGGAGGATGCCGGACAGGGCGCCAACTGGACAATGACCACCACCGGCGGCTTCTGCCGGGTGAGCTACTCCGTCATGGAGATCCAGGGCAAGCCGGAGCGGCAGGGAATCAGCCTCTATTTCTATCCCACGGAGCAGGACTATCGCCAGCAGCAGAAGGTCGTCCAGCAGAACCGGGAGGAAAATGTCATTGCCGCGCAGGAGCAGACGAGCGGTAACTGAAAGAGATGGGGCCTTACCCCATCTCTTTTTCCAAATTTTACAATAAAACACCTTGACAATAAATAAACAGACGTTTATTATCAAGGTATGAGAACGATCGATACGGCAAAACGGGATAAGGTGGTGCAGACCGTCCTCCAGATCACCATGGAGGAGGGCCTTGCCGCGCTGTCCTTTGATAAGCTGGCCAAACGGGCCGGGATCAGCTCCGGCACCCCCTATGTGTACTACAAGGACAAGACCGACATGCTCTCGTGCATCTATACCCAGGTGTGGCAGGGCCTGCAGGAGGGATTGCAGCAGGCCATCGACATGGGCCGCACCCCCGGCGAGAAGCTGTTTTTCGGCCTGCGCCAGTTGGCCCAGACGCTGTTGGCCCACCCCAGCGAGGCCCACTTCTTCCTGTCGGTGATCAACGCGCCGGAATTCGTCACCGCCGACGCCCTGCGGGAGAACAGCCTGCCCTCGCCGCCGCTGCTGGCGGTGTATCAGGAGACCATCGCCCGGAGGCTGATGAAGACTGACAACATCGCCTACATCAACGCCATGCTGTTCGGGCCGCTGTTCCTGATTTTGCAGCAGCACCGCCAGAGCGGCACCCCCGCCGTCATGAGCGAGGTGGAAAAGGTGCTGGATCTGTCGGTCTCCGCCGTGCTGAAGATCCGGTGAGGGCGCGGCCTGTCCGCCAAACGGCCATTCAGAAAACCGAACCGAGCCGGACGGCGCTGCCGCCCGGCTCTTTTTTTGTATCGGAAGCAAAAAATTGCCGCCAAGCTGCAACCACGGGGCATTTTTCCGGAGTAGAAGGATAAGAGGGGAGGGAAGCCCATGGAGGATAAGCAGATCGTGTCCCTGTACTGGGCGCGTGACCCGCAGGCCATTGACCGGAGTCAGGAGAAATACGGCCCTTACTGCCTGTCCATCGCTCGAAGTATCCTGCGCCAGGAGCAGGACGCGGAGGAATCCGTCAACGATACATGGCTGGGCGCGTGGAACGCCATGCCGCCCCACCGACCTGAACGGCTGTCGGGCTTTCTGGGTAAGCTGACCCGCCGCATTTCTTTGAAGCGGTGGGAGGCCGCCCGCGCCCAAAAGCGCTTCGGCGACGAAACGGCGCTGGCGCTGGAGGAACTGAGCCAATGCGTAGACGGCAGCGGCGACGTGCAGCGGGAGCTGGAGGCCACCGAGCTGGCGGCGCGGATCAACGATTTCGTTATGGCCTTGCCGCAGGCGGAGCGCCGGGTGTTCCTGTGCCGCTATTGGTACATGGACAGCATGGCGGAGATCGCCATCCGCTTCGGCTTCTCTGTCAGCAAGGTGAAATCCATGCTGCACCGCATCCGGCAGCGGCTGCGGCAGACGCTGGAACAGGAGGGCTTGCTATGAGACCGGAAACATTGCTCTATGCCATCGGCGAGGTGGACGACGACGCCGTGCGGGATGCCCGCGATCCCAAGCTGAAGCGGCCCCACCGCTGGCGGCGGTGGCTGGTGACAGCCGCCTGTCTGTGCCTTGCGGTGCTGGGTATCTGGACGGCCCGGCGGTTTGACTATCTCGATTTTCTTCGCACCGGCTGCGCCGCCTCCATCGGCGAGGTGGTGGACGGCGATTACTACTACCATGTGCGCCACCGCGGCCTGTACCGCTATGACCCGGAGACGGGGGAGCGTGAGCGGATACTCAGCACCTTTTGGTACGACAGCTATCAGGTAAACGAATATGGTGTGTATTATATTGACGGAAAATCACTGTATGTATTGGATCATGCCTCAAAAAAACGAACGCCGCTGTATCGCGGCGGCGGGAACTGCACGAACCTTCATCTGTCGCTGTATGGCGATGACGTGATCGTGACGGTGTACGACCGGGAAAATGACAGGAGCTATCAACTGCTGCTGGACGGCATGACCGGAGAAGAGCGGCAGGAGGTCACGCCGCCCACCGACTATGGCTACTACGACACGCACATGTTCTCTCAACGGCACTTCCGGGTAGGTGAACGGGAGCTGGAGCTGGTTCCGCTGGCGGCAGAGGATAACGAAGCGCGCTATGATCTGCAAGAAAACGGCGTTTCCCTGCTGCCGGAAGGCGCCGCGGTGGACGCCTATCCCGACAGACTGGGGGACGCCCTGTGGTTCCTGCGCAGTCATCAGACTTCCACCGACACCTATTACATCGTCTCGCCTTCTGGTGACCGGACGGTGACGCTGCCTGTCGCCAATTATTACGCCTGCGGCGAAGATTTCGCCCTCAGCAGCGCGTACAGCGACTACCGCAGCGCGGTCTGCTGCGCTGACCTGCGCACCGGCGAAACGTGGGGGCTGACGGCGGACACGGACGCGGAGTGGTACAGTCTGACCGGCGACGGGCAGTACGTCTATTCCTGCGTCCCGTGGGACGACTATCAGGCCTGCTGGCGGCTGGTGTATGAGGGCGGTCGCCCTGTGGCCCTGGCGCTGATAGACGAGGATATCACAAAATAAGCAATAAAGGAGCGGATGCCCCGCTCCTTTATCACAGCCATAAGCCCCCTGTGATGGATTTGTGCAATGTCCACGAAGCCGGCGGGGGAAAATTGGCGGATGTTTGGAGAAGAAAGGGCTTGCTTTTTGCAGAGAGTGCCGATATAATAGTCAAGAAAATTTTGAAAGGGGGAACGCGCCATGACCACCATCCGTAAGACCAAGTGCAAAGCCGCTCCCACTGTTTTTGTTTCTATTGTGGATATCGTTTTTTGACCGATGTTTTTCATCGGTCTTTTTTTTCGGCCTCCGCGGGAAGCAGATGACAAAGTTTGGTAAGTAACTTCACATACAAGACAAATGAAAGAGAGGAATCACGCCATGAAGAAAGAACTGGGCCATGTGGCCATCTACGACGCCAGAGAGCTGGGCGTTCCCCGTATGCTGCTGCTGGGTCTGCAGCACCTGTTCGCCATGTTCGGCGCCACCGTGCTGGTGCCCATCCTGGTAAGCTCCTACGGCCTGCCCCTGTCCATCCAGACCACCCTGCTGTTCGCCGGTCTCGGCACGCTGCTGTTCCACCTGTGCACCAAGTTCAAGGTACCCGCCTTCCTGGGTTCCTCCTTCGCCTTCCTGGGCGGCTTCCAGGCCGTCGCCGTGCTGGACGCCGGTAAGTTCGCCAGCATGACCGGCGAGGAGAAGCTGCCCTACGCCCTGGGCGGCGTGGTGATCGCGGGCCTGCTGTACCTGGTGCTGGCCCTGCTGTTCAAGCTGGTGGGCGCCAAGAAGGTCATGCGCTTCTTCCCCCCCATCGTCACCGGCCCCATCATCATCCTGATCGGTCTGAACCTGTCCGGCACCGCCATCAGCAACGCCTCCACCAACTGGTGGTTGGCCCTGGTGGCCATCGCGGTCATCATCGTGGCCAACATCTGGGGCAAGGGCATGATCAAGATCATCCCCATCCTGCTGGGTGTGGTGGTCAGCTACATCGTGGCCCTGATCACTGGCCAGGTGGACTTCACCGCCATGCGTGAGGCCGACTTCGTGGGCCTGCAGCAGTTCGTCATCGCCAAGTTCGACATCACCTCCATCCTGGTGATGGCCCCCATCGCCATCGCCGCCATGATGGAGCACATCGGCGACATCTCTGCCATCTCCTCCACCACCGGCAAGAACTTCATCGAGGATCCCGGCCTGCACCGCACCCTGCTGGGCGACGGCCTGGCCACCGCCATGGCCGGTATGTTCGGCGGCCCCGCCAACACCACCTACGGTGAAAACACCGGCGTCCTGGCCCTCAGCAAGGTCTACGATCCCCGGGTCATCCGCCTGGCCGCCCTGTACGCCATCATCCTGAGTTTCTCCCCCAAGTTTGACGCCCTGGTCAACTCCATCCCCACCGCCATCGTGGGCGGCGTCAGCTTCGTCCTCTACGGTATGATCTCCGCCGTCGGCGTCCGCAACGTGGTGGAGAACAAGGTGGATCTGACCAAGTCCCGCAACCTGATCATCGCCGCGGTGATCTTCGTCAGCGGCCTGGGCTTCAGTTCCACCGGCGGCATCACTTTCACCGTGGGCAGCGCCGACATCACCCTGACCGGCCTGGCCATCGCCGCTCTGGCGGGCGTGATCCTGAACGCCGTCCTGCCCGGCAACGACTACGAGTTCGGCACCAGCGTCGAGGGCGACAAGTCCGCCGACCTGGGCAGCTATTAAGAGCACGCTGCAGCAGAAACGAAAACAGGCCCCGAAAGGGGCCTGTTTTTTACATGGTGGTGAATCGCTCCCCGTACTTGCCAACCTCTGCCGGAGATGGTATGATGACACCATCAACAGCGGGAGGGAACGCATATGGACATCTGGGAACAGCTCTATGAAAAGGCACGGGCGGAGTACCATCCGGAGGAGGTGACGCCGTTTTTCTACGCCCACAACGTGGTGTGCGCGCTGGAGAGCGCCAGCGGCAGGATCTTCACCGGCTTCTGTGTGGAGGCGTGCAGCGGCGTCATGAATCTGTGCGCCGAGCGGGTGGCCGCCCTGAACATGTACGTCAACAGCGGTGAGACCGTCATCCGGCGGCTCATCGCCTTCCGGGACGCGCCGCCCAGCGGCGGCGGAAGCGGCATGCCCTGCGGTGCGTGCCGCGAGTTTCTGATGCAGCTCTCACCGGAGAACCGGAACACGGAGATCATGGTGGATTGCGCCGCCCGTGAGACGGTAACGCTGGGCGAGCTGATGCCCAACTGGTGGGGCATGTACCGGTACGGGGAGGAATAGAGGACAAAAAACCAGACCCCATCGGGGTCTGGTTTTTTGTCAGTGAAAAGATAAGAACGAAGAGTGAAAAGCTACGGTATGCCGCCGTGGGCGGCATGATTCAAATCATTGCGCCTGTTCCGCGCGCTTTTCCGTGCGGCTGTACATGACGGTCATGTCGTAGATCTTCTTCGCCAGTGCGTCGCTGGCCTCGCCGGGCAGCATGCGCCACTGCCAGTTGCCACCCAGGATGCCGGGGGTGTTCATGCGGTGGTACTGCCCCAGGCCCAGATAGTCCTGCATCTGGGCCACGAACAGGTCGGCCACGCTGCTCTGTCCGCCGCGGAGGATGCCCCAGTGGAAGCCCTCCTCGTCATTGAGACCCAGGTATCGCTTGGCGTAGGCAATGTCCTCCGGCGCGGCCTCATGCCGCCACAGCTCCACGGGGCTATTGTCGTGGGTGCCGGTATAGCATACACAGTGCCGGGGATAGGTGTGGGGCAGGTAGTTGCTGGTGTCCCGGGAGTCGAAGGCAAATTCCAGCACCTTCATGCCGGGCCAGCCGGAGTCGTGCAGCAGCTTCTGGACGGTGGGGGTGGGGTAGCCCAGATCCTCGGCGATGAACTGCAGGCCGGGGAACCAGCCGGTCAGGGCGCTGACCAGGGCCATACCGGGGCCCTGACGCCACTCGCCGTTGCGGGCGGTAGTCTCGCCATAGGGCACGGCCCAATAGGTGTCCAGCCCGCGGAAATGGTCGATGCGGATCACGTCATACAGCTTGCCCGCGCCGTCGATGCGGCGGATCCACCAGCCGAAGCCGTCCGCCTGCATCACGTCCCAGCGATACAGCGGCGTGCCCCAGAGCTGGCCGTCCTCGCTGAAATAGTCGGGCGGGACGCCGCTGACGGCGGTGGGGATGCACTGGTCGTCCATCTGGAAGAACTGGGGCTCGGCCCACACGTCGGCGCTGTCCAGGGGGACGTAGATGGGCAGGTCACCGATGATCTGGATGTCCAGGCTGTGGAGATACGCCCGCAGGGCCGTCCACTGGCGGAAGAACAGGAACTGGATATAGATGAACAGCTCCACATCCTCCCGCAGTTCGGTGCGATATTTCTCCAGCACCTCCGGGGTCTTCCGCAGGCGCAGAGTCTGGTCGGGCCAGTCGGTCCAGGACTTCATGCCGAAATGACGCTTGCAGGCCATGTACAGGGCATAGTCCTCCAGCCAGCGGCCGTTCTCCTGCCGGAAGGCGGCCACAGCCTCGGCGTCACGCTGCCAGCCCCGCTTTTTGGCGATGGCCAGCACCTTGAAGCGGCTTTCGTAGATCTTGCCGTAGTCCACATACCGAGGCTCGGTGCCCCACTGGCAGCGGGTGACCTCGCTCTTCTTCAGCAGACCGTCGGCCACCAGCATGTCCAGGTCGATAAAGTAGGGGTTTCCGGCAAAGGTGGAAAAGCTCTGATAAGGGGAATCGCCGTAGCTGGTGGGGCCAAGGGGCAGCATCTGCCAATAGTGCTGGCCCGCGGCGTGGAGGAAGTCGGCGAAATCATAGGCGGCCTTGCCCAGTGTGCCGATGCCATAGGGGGACGGCAGGGAGGAGACGGCCATCAAAATACCACTGGAACGTTTCATAGTAGTGATCTTTCCCTCGTTTTGATGATAGTGTGGTGCAGGGCGGGACAGGAACTGTCCCGCCCTGCGGATCGATGAAGACTTTTCGCCAGCTGCTTTTATCCCTTTACGGCGCCGGCGGCCACGCCCTTGATGATGTGCTTCTGGCACAGCAGGTAGAAGATGATGACCGGCAGGATGCTCAGCAGGATCAGCGCCATGGTGGCGCCCATATCCACCTGGCCATAGCTGCCCTTCAGATGCTGGATGACGATGGGGATGGTCATATACTTGGTGCGGTCCAGCACCAGATACGGCAGCAGGAAGTCGTTCCACACCCACATGATCTCCAGGACGCCCACGGAGATGAAGGTGGGCTTCATCATGGGCAGCACCACCAGGAAGAAGGTGCGCAGGGGGCCGCAGCCGTCGATGACGGCGGCCTCTTCGATCTCCAGGGGGATGGATTTCACGAAGCCGGAGAACATGAACACCGCCAGGCCCGCGCCGAAGCCCAGGTACACGATGGGGATGGTCCAGGGGGTATCCAGATGCAGCTTATTGGCAGTACGGGACAGGGTGAACATCACCATCTGGAAGGGCACCACCATGGAGAACACGCACAGATAGTACACGATCTTGCTGACCAGACTGCCCACGCGGGAGACGTACCACGCCGCCATAGAGGTGCACAGCAGGATCAGTGCGGAGGACACCAGCGTGATGAACAGGCTGAAAAACACGGCCTTGACGAAGGGGTAGTTACCGAAGGTCATGCCCTTGACATAGTTCTGGAAGCCCACGAAGCTGTCGGCGTTGGGCAGGGCGAACGTCTCGGTATTGACGGCGGCGTTGCTCTTGAAGGAGTTAATCAGCACGATGAGGATGGGCAGCACATAGATGATGCAGATCACGGCAAAGGCCACGGTCATCACTGTTTTGCTGCGGGTATGCTTTTTGGCGAGACTGGTCTGCATTACTGCTGCACCTCCTTCTTACGGGTGGACTGAAGCTGGATCAGACTGATGGCGGCCACCAGGATGAAGAACACCACGGCCTTTGCCTGCCCCACGCCGCGGTTGTTGCCGCCGCCGGAGTAGAAGGCGTTGTAGATGTTCAGCGCCAGCATTTCCGTGGTCTTGATCACGCTGCCATCCGGCTGCTGCAGGAAGGGACGGCCGCCGGTCAGCGCCAGGTTCTGGTCAAACAGCTTGAAGCCGTTGGTCAGCGTCAGGAAGATGCAGATGGTGAAGGAGCTCATCATGTTGGGGATGGTGACCTTCCACAGCATCTGCCAGTTGGTGGCGCCGTCGATGCGGGCAGCCTCCAGCATATCCTCCGGAATGGATTGCAGACCGGCGATATAGATGATCATCATATAGCCCACCTGCTGCCAGCACATCAGGATGATAAGACCCCAGAAGCCGTACTTGCTCTCCAGCACCACGGAGGTGTCGTACTTCACCAGAATGCCGTCAAAGATCATGGACCAGATGTAGCCCAGCACGATGCCGCCGATGAGGTTGGGCATGAAGAACACCGTGCGGAACAGATTGGAGCCCTTGATGCCCTTGGTCAGGAAATAGGCCACCGCAAAGGCCAGCACATTGATGAACAGTACCGACACGAAGGCGAACAGCGCCGTGTACCAGAAGGCGTGGACAAAGGTACTGTCGGAGAAGGCCTTCACATAGTTGCTAAAGCCCACCCACGTCCACTGGCTGGTCAGCTTGAACTTACAGAAGGACAAAAACGCGCCTTTCAGAAACGGATACAAAAAACCGATGCAAAAGGCGGCGAAGGTGGGCAGCAGGAACAGCCACACCATCCGTTGAATGGGCCGGCGGATCAGACGGCTGCTGAGGGCGGCCGCATCCCGCTTTCTGTGTAATCGCTTCATTCTCTCACTCCTGTTCCGCTTTTATTGTCATGGCGAAAGCTCTTGCCCGAAGGGGTTCGGCCAACAGCTCACGCCACCACAGAGAGTGTACAGGCGGGGCGGGCGAT
>USAT01000019.1 GCA_900552725.1 uncultured Eubacteriales bacterium
GGGCAGCCTCGACGGCGTTCAGGTCGTCGGGGTTGATGATGGTCTGCATGGAAGCGCGATCCAGCGTACCATCGGGATTCACGGCCACCTTACCGGAGGTATCGGGGACCTGCTTGACAGTGACAAAAATCTTCATATTTCTCGTACCTCCTTGCTTACTTCAGCAGATTGCCGGCGATGACCATCTGCTGCACCTGAGAGGTGCCCTCGTAGATGGTGGTGATGCGGGCGTCGCGGTAGATGCGCTCCACCTTGTACTCGCGGATATAGCCATAACCACCGTGGATCTGCACGGCCTTGTAGGCGCAGCGGTTGGCGGCCTCGGCGGCGAAGTACTTGGCGATGGAGCAGGCGGAGCTGGCCTCGGGGCTGTTGGCATCCTTCAGCACGGCGGCGTGATAGACCAGCTGGCGGGCGGCCTCGACATCGGCGGCCATGTCGGCCAGCATGAAGCTGATGCCCTGGAAGTCGGCAATGCGGCGGCCGAACTGCTTACGCTCCTTGGCGTACTTGACGGCCTCGTCCAGCGCGGACTGGGCGATACCCACGGACTGGGCAGCGATGCCGAGACGGCCGCCGTCCAGGGTCTTCATGGCGATCTGGAAGCCCTTGTGCAGGGGGCCCACCAGGCAGTCCTTGGACACACGGACATCCTCCAGCACCAGGTCGCAGGTGGGATAGCCGTTGATGCCCATCTTCTTCTCGTGAGCGCCCAGGGAGACACCGGGGAGCTTCATATCCACCACGAACATGGAGATGCCCTTGCTGCCCTTGGCGGTCAGGTCGGTCTTGGCGAAGACCACGGCCCAGTCGGCCATGGGAGCGCCGGAGATGAAGCACTTGCGGCCGTTGATGATGAAGTCGTCACCGTCGGCGATGGCGGTGGTGGTGGTGCCGCCGGCATCGGAGCCCGCGCCGGGCTCGGTCAGGCCGAACACCATGATCTTCTCGCCGCTGGCCACGGCGGGCAGGTACTTCTGCTTCTGGGCCTCGTTGCCGCCCAGCAGCAGCGGGCCGCCGCCCAGGGAGTTGGAGGTGTTGGCGTAGATGGACAGCACGGCGTCCACGCGGGCCAGCTCCTCTACCATCAGGGCATAGGTCAGGCTGTCGGCACCGGCGCCGCCGTACTCCTTGGGGATCTTGACACCCATGAAGCCGTAACGAGCCATCTTCTTGTGCATATCCCAGTTGAATTCGCCGGTCTCATCCAGCTCGTCCTGGATCTCCTTGGTGAATTCCGTCTCCGCGAACTGGCGGAACAGCTTGCGCTGCATCTCGTGCTTCTTGTCGAGAATCATTCGTTTTCCTCCTATTGTTACTTTACTAATTGGTTCAGCAGGGGATCTCGTGGCTGGACTTACCGGTGGTCAGGATCTCGTGGATGCTGTCGATGCCGCAGCGGGCCATGGACTCGGCGGCTTCCTCGGTAAAGAACGCCATGTGGGGGGTGTGGTATACGTTCACGAAGGAACGCAGGTACTTCAGCTTGAAGTAGGGCATGCCGGGGGTCTTGATGATATCGTCGTTGTGGGGAACGTGGATGATGCCGGTCTCGCCGGGGAAGGCGTCCATAAACAGGGCGCCGATCTTCTCGGTCTCGACACCCTCGATGATGGCGTCGATGTCCACCAGCTCACCGCGGGCGTTGTCGATCAGCACCACGCCGTCCTTCATCTTGGACAGGGCGTCACGGTTGATCATGCCGGTGGTCTCGGGCAGCAGGGGGGTATGGATGGTGATGATGTCGGACTCGCGGTACAGAGTATCCAGATCCACATACTCGGCGTACTGACGGACGGCGTCGTTCTGGTACACGTCGTTGGCCAGAATGCGGCAGCCGAAGCCGCTGAGGCACTTGATAATGGTGAAGCCGATCTTGCCGGTGCCCATGACGCCCACGGTCATGGTGCGCAGCTCACGGCCCATTTTGCCCTTCAGGGTGAAGTCGTTATCGTTGGTGTTGTAGAGGGCCTTCTTGAACTTGCGGATGCACATCAGGATGGCCATGACGGTGTACTCGGCCACGCCATTGGGGGCGTAAGCGCCGTTGCACAGGCGGAAGCCCAGAGAGCGGGCGTAGTCGCAGTTCATGTGGTTATAGCCCACGCAGCGGCTGGCCAGCACCTTGACGCCGTAGCCCCGCAGCTCATCCAGCACCTCGTTGCAGTAGTCGGACTGGCCCAGAGTGGTGACGCCGTCGCAGCCGACGGCCATGTTGGCGGTGGTGGGATCCAGGTTGGCGGGGGTGGACACCAGCTCGATGCCGTACTCCTTGCACAGGGACTCGATAACGGGCTTTTCGTCGGGACGCACTTCGTAAGCAGCGATCTTCATATTTTTCTCCTTTTCCGGCATGGCCGTCCGCCGCTCCTCAACAGCGGACGGCCTGCGTTTCATTTCCTACTTTTCCGATTTTGATGGGGGTATCGCTCAGTCCTTCAGGGCGGGATCCATGGAGGCGGCATCGCCGGCGGCGATCATGGCGGCCACCTGCTCGTCGGTATAGCCCAGCTTCTTCAGGATCTCCTCGGTCTGCTCACCCAGGTACGGGCCGCGGTTATAGGGGGGCAGGGGGGTCTCCTCGAACATGACGGGGGGACGCACCATGGTGCGCTTGGCACCGTTGGGGTACTCCATCTCATAGAAGCAGTCGGCGGCCCATGCCTGCTTATCCACCAGGAGCTGATCCCAGGTCTGGGCGATGGCGTAGGGCAGGTCGTTGGCGTCCATCAGGGCGCACCACTCGTCCAGGGTACGGGTAGCCATCTCGGCCACCAGGAAGTCATAGAACTCCTCGATGTTGGCCTGCAGGTTGGTCTGGGGATAGTAGCGGGGATCCTCGGCCATCTCGGGGTGGCCGATGGCGCGCATGAAGATGGGATAGTGGCGATTGTACTGAGGCATGGCGATCTGGAGCCACTTGTTGTCCTTGGTCTTGTGGGCCACCACCAGGGGGTTGGGCAGGGTGCGGCGGGACAGGGGGAACTGGGTGGCGGGGTCGCCGTACTGGTTGGACTGGAGCATCAGGGAGACATCCCAGATGGCGCTGTGGAACAGGGAGACGACGACGCGGTCGCCCTGGCCGGTCTGCTTGGCGCGGTACAGGGCCGCCAGCACGCCGGAGGCCAGGTACAGGCCCACCTGGTGGTCACCGAAGCCGGCGATGGTCAGCATGGGCAGGGAGTCCTTATCGAACAGGGTGCCCAGCACGCCGCCGCGGGCAAAGAAGGCGGTGAAGTCGAAGCCGGGGAGATCCTTGTCGGGGCCCTTCTCGCCGTAGCCGGAGACGAAGCCGTACACCAGGGCGGGGTACTTGGCGTGGAGAGTATCGTAGTCCAGGCCTGCCTTCTTCAGGGGGTTCTGGCGCCAGTTGGTGATGAAGATGTCCGCCTCGGCGATCAGCTTCTCCAGGGCCTCACGGCCGGCGGGAGACTTGGTGTTCAGGGCGATGCAGGTCTTGTTGGCGTTCTCCAGGTCGTAGGTGGTGTTCTCCTTCTGATCCTGGGGACGGCCCTCGTTGACGGCGGTGTAGCGCAGGGGGTCGCCTGCGGGAGCCTCGATCTTGATGACCTCGGCGCCCAGGTCGGCCAGGAAGCGTGCGCAGCAGGGCGCGGCGATGAAGGTAGCCAGCTCGACGACCTTGATGCCCTCCAGCGGGCGTTTGATCTCACTCATGGGTTTGGTTCCTCCTATATTGTTCTTTTTTTGCTTGATTACATGGTCAGCATGTCGCGGAAGGTCTCGATATTGGTGCGGGCCTGTTCGAACTGTACCATCTGGCGGTCGATCTCCACCACGGTGACAGGGATGCCGGCGGCCTCGCAGGCCTTCTTGATCATGACGTAGTCGAATTCCTCGGGGTCGCAGAACTTGGTCATGGCCACCAGAACACCCTTGGCATTGCGGGCCTTGGCGGTGTCCACGATCCACTGGACGCGGGGCTTGGCGGCGTTATACAGCACGGAGCAGTTGTCCATGTCGGCAAACTTCTGGGCCAGGGCGGTCAGGGCGTCGTCACCGGCGGGCACGTCGGTGCGGTACTGGCGGGACTGGGCGGCCACGTCATCGGCCACGATGTGCAGGCCCAGATCGTCCAGAATGGCGTTGAAGCCGGGGGCGTCGGTCAGGATGCCGGACAGCAGGATGGGAGTCTTTTCCGCGGCGGGGGTCTGGGCCTCCAGCGAGGCCAGCAGCTCCTCGATGAGGGCGGTGTGCTCCTCCTTGGTCATGAAGAAGGCGGACTTGAAGGCGTCGCTGCGCTGCTGCGCGGTGACCTCGGGATGCTTTGCCAGCACCTCGTCCAGCTTCCGCATGGCGGCGTTGTGGCGGTTATAGACGGCGTTGGACGCGGCCAGTCTGGCGTCGTCGAATTTGCCGCCCAGCTTCTCCAGGTCGCGGATCACGCGCTCGTAGCCGGCCTTGGTGAAGGCCACGCCGTAAGCGGGCTTGCGGTTCTGGGGATAGGTCATGGGGATGAAGGGGATGGAGGGCACGGCGTACTTCCAGTTCTCGCCCATGGTCTTGAGGGTGTCGCACAGGGAGGGGATCACGATGGCGGACGCGCCGTCATACGCGCCGTTGATGCCCAGCTCCAGGGCGGACTGGACGATGGAGCACAGGAAGGCGGGGCAGTATTCCTTGGCCCGGCGCAGCTCGGTATCCGCGCCCCAGGCGCCCATGGGGACGAAGCCCATGGAGTGGATCAGCTCGTCGGGGGTGTAGACGGGAGCGCACAGCACGATCTTCTTGCCCTGGGCCAGATATTTGTCCATCTGGGCCTTGGGGTTGGCGGCTACTTCATGCAGCTTGGCAAACACTTCGTTGGTGGTCATGTTCAGTTGGCTCCTTTCTGCTCTTTGTTGGCTTCCATGATCTCCATGAGGCCCTGGACACGGGTGTCATACTGGGCTTCGGAGAAGTTGCGGGGGTCGGCCTGGTCGCCGTCGAAGCTGGCCACGGGGATGTCGCAGGCCTTACCCACCTGGCGGCCTATCTCGTACATGAAGCCGCTCCACAGCTTGCAGGAACGGTTGGTATGGATCAGCATGCCCTCCACGTGGTTGTCCTGGCACAGCTTGATGCGCTTGTCGCGGGACTTTTCCAGGTTGATGGCGTTGGGCACGGAGCAGTAGGCCTTGATCATGCCCTCGAAGGAGTCGTAATCGTAGCCGAAGGCGTCGGCATAGATGGTGGTGACCATGTTGATGCCCCGGGACTTCAGACCGGTGGAGGTGGCACGCAGGTAGGGCCAGCAGGCGATACCCTCGAACAGGATGCGGTACTTCTCTTCCGTGCGGAAGGTGGAGGTGCCGTTTTTGTGGTTTTCCATGTACTCCTTATACAGGGTCTCCATGGCGTCGCCGGAGCACTCCTTGCCGCGGGCGGTGACCATGACGGCCATGTGGTTCAGCAGGTCGAAGCCGTTGAAGGGGGAGGGGACGTACTTGGCGCAGCCAGTGGCGGCCAGCCAGGCGCGGGAGGCGCGGCAGCTGAAGCCGGTGACCTCCTGGAACTTATCGTCGTCCCACTTCAGGTTGAAGAGGCTCTCCAACTGGTGGACGGCATCCCAGAACTGGGCGGAGACGTACTCCACCTGTGCGTCGGAGACGTCGTAGTCGGGATTGAAGGGAATATCCAGCATGATCATAGGGATATTCAGCTCCTGGGCCAGATTCTCATACCACTTGATCATGCAGTTGCAGATGTTGTTGCAGCACAGCACCACGTCGGGCATGGCCACGTCCTGCTCGGGGCAGGATTTCAGCTTGGCGTAGGCCATGGAGATACGGGCGTAGGCGCAGATGTCGTTGGAATAGCCTTCGGCCTCCGCCACGTTGCACATGCGCTCACCGGCGCCGCGGGCGGCGATACCGGCTGCCTGGTTCTCGGGATAGACGGTGGCAATGCCCAGGGTCTCGGGGATCTCGACGGGGAAGTTGCTGGATACCCATGCTACGGGGATGCCCTTCTTCTTGGCCTCGATGGCGTCCACAAAGGCGTCAGCGGCGATCTTGCCCAGTTTGTACTTGGCGGAATTGGGATCCACCGGACGAGGGGCCTTCTTCACTTCTTCTGCCATGTTTTTTCCTCCTTGTTGTTCTGTCCTCTTACTTATATAAATATATTTGCTCACTTATTTGCTGGCCTGCTTCCAGGCGTACAGCGCCGCGCCGATGGCACCGAAATACTGGGCCAGGGGATCGTAGGAGATCTCCGTGTCCAGGGCCTGGGCCATATAGCGGCGCACCGCCGCGTTGCGGGCCACGCCGCCGGACATGCACACACGCTCCACGATACCGGCGCGGCGGGCCAGAGACGCCACGCGGGTGGCCACGCTCTGGCAGATGCCGGCCACCAGGTCGGGCCGCTTTGTGCCGTTGGCAAGCTGGCTGATGACCTCGGACTCGGCAAACACGGTACAGGTGCTGGAGATAGCGGCGGGGGAATCGCTCTGGGCGGCGATGGCACCCAGGTCGTCGATGTCCAGCCGCAAGATGTTGGCCATGACCTCCAGAAACCGGCCGGTACCGGCGGCGCACTTGTCGTTCATGATGAAGTTGCTCATGCGGCCGTCCGGAGTCAGGGAGATGATCTTGGCGTCCTGGCCGCCGATGTCGATGACCGTCCGCAGGTCGGGGAACACGAACCGGCCCCCCAGCGCGTGGCAGGTCAGTTCGCTGACCTCGCCGTCGGCCCCCTCGAACTTATTGCGGCCATAGCCGGTAACGATGACCCGTGCCATGTCGGTGCGCTTCAGGCCGCTGGTCTGCCACAGCTCTGTCAGGGCGTCCTCCGGGCCGTCGGTACCCAGGCCGCCCAGCTGCAGGCTCTTGGCGGTGATGGACGCGCCGTCCTTCAGGATCACGCACTTGGAGGTGGTGGATCCGATGTCGATGCCTAAGGTATACATACGATGCGCCCCTTTCATAAAATCCCTTCAACTGGTCTTACCAGTATAGCTCTATTATACGGTTTTGTGAAAAAAGTGTCAATTATGGGTTTTGCCAATTATTTAACAATTCTTTGTGGATTATACCGAGTTGCAGTTTAAATGGGCAAAGTGACCGGAGATTTTTGACAGAAAAAGTGTCCGCTTTTGGCGGACAGTTGGGGGATGTTTTGCGGGGGCGGGCGTTCTCGGCGGCCTGCCCTAAGGTGTTCTATCGGTAATCAGTTCGTAGGGCGGCATGACCACATGCCGCCGCACGGTATTGCTGCAGTTACCGGCGGCGGGGTGAGGTCACCCCGCCCTACGGATGCGTGATACGGCGGGCGGTACGAGGACCCCGGTGCATCAGGAGAGGCCGTTCAGGTCGTGCTTGTCCAGGTGCATTTTCCGCCAACGACGGGGCAGGCCCGGCGCGATCAGCGGAAAGACGTTGTCCGTGTCGGCGGTGGGCTGGATGTTATAGGTGCCGTACATGTTGATCAGCTCCCGCACGTTCTCCGGGGGAGAGGAGAAGCTGTGAACGTCCGGCGTGGCGTCGCGGGGGAAGGGCTGCTTTTCCATAAAAAATCACCTCTGCCCTTAGTATGGGCAGAGGTGGGGAAAATGATAGCTGGTTATTTTTTGTAAACTTCCGCGTCGAAGTCCCGGACACGCTCGTCACGCTTGACGTCCTGGACGTAGACCACGTTGGTCTCGTCAAAGGCCAGACGCATGGCGAAATCCTTGGCCTCGTAAATATCGTTGGTCTGGAAAAAGTCGCGGAATTCATCCTCGTTGACGCGGCGCCACATGATATGGAAGCGATAGGGATCCATAAGCGTCCTCCTTCAAAATGGGGTGTATTTTTCAGTATACCGCGTCGGGAGAAAAAAAGCAACGGTAGCTTTTGCTAAAATTCGGGGGAATATTTCTACACGCGTTTTGGGGCGAATTTGGAAAAAATAGCTTTTCTCAGAGCGGCAGATGGGGTATAATACCCTCCATATTGAATAATGGGGGGATATGGGGATGAAACCGGGTTTTGACAACGAGAAGTACCTGAGCATGCAGGCGGAGCACATCCGCCAGCGCCGCGCACAGTTCGGCGGGAAGCTGTATCTGGAGTTCGGCGGGAAGCTGTTTGACGACCATCACGCCAGCCGGGTGCTGCCAGGCTTTCAGCCGGACAGCAAGATCCGGATGCTGGGCACCATGAAGGACGAGGTGGAGATCGTGGTGGCCATCTGCGCCGGGGACATCGAAAAGAGCAAGATGCGGGGCGACCTGGGCATCTCCTATGACGAGGACGTGCTGCGGCTCATCGATGTGTTCCGTTCGCTGGGCTTCTATGTGGGCAGCGTGGTCATCACCCAGTACGCCGGGCAGCCCAATGCCGAGGCGTTCATCAAGCGGTTGGAGTCCCTGGGCGTGAAGAGCTATCGCCACTATCCCATCGCGGGGTATCCCTCCGACGTGGCCCATGTGGTGTCCGACGAGGGACTGGGCCGCAACGAGTACATCGAGACCAGCCGCAGCGTGGTGGTGGTCACCGCGCCCGGCCCCGGCAGCGGCAAGATGGCCACCTGCCTGAGCCAGCTGTATCACGAGCACAAGCGGGGCATCCGGGCGGGGTACGCCAAGTATGAGACCTTCCCCATCTGGAACCTGCCGCTGAAGCATCCGGTGAATCTGGCCTATGAGGCCGCCACCGCCGATCTGAACGACGTGAACATGATCGACCCCTTCCATCTGGAGGCCTACGGCAAGACCACCGTCAACTACAACCGGGACGTGGAGGTGTTCCCCGTTCTGAACGCCATGTTCCAGCGAATCCAGGGGGAGTCTCCCTATAAGTCCCCCACGGATATGGGCGTCAACATGGCGGGCTTCGCCATCGTGGACGACGACGTGTGCTGCGAGGCCAGCCGCCACGAGATCGTGCGGCGGTACTTCACCGCCGCCTGCGACCGGGTGCGGGGCAAGTGCGACGAGAGCGTGGTACGGAAGCTGGAGCTGCTGATGCAGCAGGCCCATGTGTCGCCGGAGCAGTGTCCGGCGGTGATGGCCAGCCTGAAGAAGGCGGAGGAGACCGGCACTGTGGCGGGCGCTATGACGCTGCCGGACGGCACGGTGGTGACGGGCAAGACCTCGTCTCTGCTGGGGGCTTCGGCGGCGCTGCTGCTGAACGCGCTGAAGCATCTGGCGGGCATCGACCACAAGCTGGAGCTGATCCCCTCGTCGGTGATCGCGCCTATCAGCAAGACCAAGATCGAGTATCTGGGCCATCACAATCCCCGGCTGCACTCCGACGAGGTGCTGCTGGCGCTGTCTATCTCCGGGCTGAGCAATCCCCTGGCGGCCATGGTGCAGACCCAGCTGAAGAATCTGAAGGGCTGCGACGCCCACTTCTCGGTGATCATCTCCGAGGAGGATGTGAAGCTGTACAAGCGGCTGGGCATCAACGTGAGCTGTGAGCCAAAGTACGAGATCAAGAAGCTGTATCATAAGTAAATAAATATTTTGTAAATAAAAAGAGCGGTCGGCAGACCGCTCTTTTTATTTACCCTTATACTTCCTGCGGGTGGCAAGGCCGCCGCGGATGTGGCGCTGGGCCTTGTTCTCCTCCAGCAGCGCCTTTACTTGCAGCCACAGCGAGCGGTTGTACAGGGGCAGCCGTTCGCTGATATCCTTATGGACGGTGGACTTGCTGATGCCGAACTGCTTGGCGGCAGCCCGCACCGTCGTCCGGTTCTCTATCAGGTAAAGAGCCAGCTCCTCGGCCCGTTGCTCCAGATTTTCTTTGATAGCGCACCACTCCTTCAAGCAGTACCACTATATGAGGCGCTGGGCGGGAAAAGAACGGTGTTTCGGGCTGTTTTACGGGGAAATTACATAAGTAAATAATTGTTCAGAATGAAAATCAAGAGAATTATTCGCCGCGGCTGGCCCTGATCTGCTCCTGGATGCCGCGGATGATGAGGGCGGCGTCGATGCTCATGGCCACGCCGTCGTAGCCCTGGGCAAAGCGGGCGGCGGACTGGGCGCCGTCACCGGCGAAAATCAGGCAGGGCTTGTTGGCGGCGCGGCAGGCGCTCCGGATCCGCTCCAGGGCGGCGCAGAACTTGGGGTTTTCAAAATCGCCGGGCATGCCCATGGAGATGGACAGGTCGAAGGGACCGATGAAGATGCCGTCCACACCCTCCATGGAGACGATGGTTTCGATCTCCGCCAGGGCCTCCGCCGTTTCGCATTGGGGGATCACCAGGGTCTGGCCGTTGAAGTGGGTCATGGTGTCCAGTACGCCGCACTGGGGATCGGTGCCCCAGCCGTCCTTGCGGGAGGGACAGAAGCCCCGCTGGCCCAAGGGGGCATATTTGGCGTAGCTGACGATGCGGCGGACATCATCGACGGTGCGGACATCGGGGATGATGAGGCCCTGGACGCCTACGTCCAACAGTTTCAGGATGGCAGGGCGGCTGATCTCACGGACGCGGGCCAGGGGCGTCACATTCCGCAGCTCGGCGGCGCGGACGAGGTCGGCAGTGGTCTCCGCCTCGATGGGGCTGTGCTCGTTGTCCAGAATGACGAAATCGAGACCGGCGCAGCCGAGACATTCCACCACGGCGGGGCTTCCGGTGCCGACGAAGGTGCCCAGCGGCTTCTTGCCCTGGGCCAGCTTTTCTTTCAATGTGTTGCGCATAGGGATTCCTCCTTAATTGAATGGTATATTCGCGTGTATTGGATGGCAAAAGTGAGGGTATCAGGGGTGGACGGCGCGGAAAAAGTGGATAAGATTTTCCGCCGTGAAGCGGAGATGCGCCCGGCAGAGGGACTTGACCTGGTCGAAGGGCGCGGGGGCGGGGTTGATGGGGAAGATGCCGCTGACGCCCACGGCATAGGCGGCGGCCACGTCCAGCTCGCTGGCCCCGACCAGTGCCGCTACGGGGACGCCCAGGGCCTTGGCGCGGCGGGCCACGCCGATGACCACCTTGCCCCGGAGGCTCTGGCTGTCCAGCTTGCCCTCGCCGGTGATGACGAGGTCGGCGTCCGCCGCCCGGCGGTCAAACGCCGTCAGGGACAGCACCACATCGATGCCCATGCGGAGGGGGCTGCGGAAAAAGGCCGCCGCGCCGGCACCGAAGCCGCCTGCCGCACCGCCGCCGGGCAAGTCCAGCACATCGCAGTCCAGGTCGCGGCGGATCACACCGGCCAGTTGGCGCAGACCGTCATCCAGACGGCGCACCATGGCGGCGTCGGCACCCTTTTGGGGGCCGAACACGGCGCTGGCTCCGGTGGGGCCGCAGAGGGGATTGTCGATGTCGCACATGGTGGTGAAGGGGACGCGGCGCACCGCCTCATCCATGGCGGCGGTGTCGATGCGGGCGACATCCTTCAGGGTGGCGCCCACGGGGACGAAGGCTTCCCCCGCTCCATTGACAAACCGGACGCCGCAGGCACTGGCCGCGCCGCAGCCGCCGTCGTTGGTGGCGCTGCCGCCCAGGGCCAGCACGATCTGCCGGGCGCCGTGACGAGCGGCGTGGACGATCAGCTGGCCTACGCCGTAGGTGGTGGTCCGCTCCGCATTGCGGTGCTCGCCCACCATGGGAAGGCCTGCCGCCGCGGCCATCTCCACCACGGCGGTGCCGTCCGGCAGAAGGCCGTAGCAGGCGGTGATGGGCTCACCATAGGGGCCGGTACAGTTCACAGGGATCCGTTGGCCGCCCACGGCGGAGAGAAAGGCATCCACGGTGCCCTCGCCGCCGTCGGCCACCGGGATGGCGCAGACCGCCGCGTCCGGCTCCTGGGAGAGGATGGCGTCGGTGACGATCCGGCAGACGTCCAGGGAGGACATGGTGCCCTTGAAGGAATCGGGAATGAGAACGTATTTGCGCATGGCGGCTCCTCCTGATCCGAATAACGTATTTGCGTGTATTGTACGACAAAAGCGGGGGAGAAGCAAGAGGGAAAAGCACAGGGAGGCCGGTGGATACCGGCCTCCCTGCGCTTTTGCTGGGGAGAGGTTTTCTATCGTCATGTACGTCCGGCGATGCAGAGACAGACGCATTTATGACTGGGAGGAGGAAGCGCCGCCGGGCTTCTGGCCGGAGGGCATCTGGGGCCGCTGGCCGTCGGAAGGCATTTCCGGGGGCTGCTGACCGTCGCCGGGCTGGAAGTCGCCCCTATTGCCGGGGCCGCCGCCCATGCCGCCGAAGCCGGAGGAGACGGTGCCGCTCTGAGTCTCGGCGGTGAGGGAGGTGGTGCCTGCGGCGAGGGTATAGGCGGCCTGATCGGTCAGGTCGGGAGAGGAAAAGAACAGGAAGCTGGCATTGCATACCGCGCTGCCGCTGTAAATCGTATTGCCGTCGCTGTCGGTGACGGTGAAGGCGGCGTTCTTGGTGATGGCGCTGCCGCTGTTGGGGCCGCCGCCCATACCGCCGGAGGATCCGAAGGTGAGGCAGGGCTGGGTGGCCGTCAGGTTCATGCCCATGCCATTGCTGCCGCCTGCCGCCAGGACGGTGCCGCCGGAGACGGTGATGGTGCCGTCGGCGTCCAGCGGCTGGTTGTCCGCCGTGTTGGCCGTCCAGATAACAACGGTGCCGCCGGAGATGGTCAGGTCGCCGTTGGAGTCGAAGCCGTCGCCGCTGGAGGAGCAGGCCGTGATGGTGCCGCCGGAGATGGTCATGGTGAAGTCATAGCCGCTCAGGTCGGAGTTGGCGGCGTTGAGACAGTCGTCAGAGGAAGTGATATCGATATCGCCGGAACAGATCGTCAGCTGGGCGGCCTCCAGTCCCTCGTAGCACGCGGTGACGGTGATGGTGGGGCCGTCGGTGCCCTCCGCGCCGATGTTCAGGACGAGATCGCTGTGGATGGCGTCGTCAGCGGCGGAGATGGTGAGGGTGCCGCTCTCTACGTTCAGGGTCTGCTCGGCGTTGATGGCGTCGTTGACCGGGGCGTTGATGGTGAGGGTCAGCTCACGGATGGTCAGGGACGCCTCGCCCTCCTCGGCGGTGGTGGCGCCGGACTTGATGCCGTTTTTGCCGTTGGCGGTGACGGTCAGGCTGCCGGTGCCGCACAGGGTCACCTGGGAGCCGTCCTTGCACTTGATGACGGCGTTTTCCGCCGCTTCGTTGTCGGGATATTCGTCGTCGTCGTTGTTCTCAGCGCTGTCGGTCAGGCTGTTGACGGAGCCCTCCGCCGCGACGATGGTGACCTGGGTGGACTTATTGCAGGTGATGGGGGCGGTGTCGGCGCTGGTGAGGGCCAGACCGTTCAGCACCAGCGTCACGCCGGTGGTGCCCTTCTTCACGGTAATGGAGCCGTCGGCGCAGGTGCCGGTGACGGCGTAGGTGCCCGCGCCGGTGATGGTGAGGGCCGTGCCGTCGATCTCATAGCCGGTGTCGCTGCCGTCCTGGGCGGTGATGCCGCTGTCGGTAAAGGTGAGGACGGTGGCATTTTCCAGAGAATAGAAGGTGCCGGCCACCGGCTCGGTGGTATTCGTATTGGTATCGGCTGCCTGTGCGCCGCATGCCGCCAGCGATAGGGCCAGCGACGCCGCGCAGAGAAGGGAGAGAAGCTTTTTCATGGGAATGACCTCCTTCGTCATGAGTTATGAGATGGGACGCGGATGCGTCCGGCTGTGCTGTTGTGGCCCTATCATACCGGGGCAACCTAAAGAAAACCTAAAGAAAAAAGAGATTTTTCTTTTAAGTTGGTTTTAGGCTGCGCAGGTATGATAAGTGGCACAAAGGAGGTGCTACCCATGGCAGCACAGAGCAAGAACTGTTTTGAGCGGTATGAAAAGAAGTACCGCCTGACGGCGGCACAGCAGCGGATGGTGCTGGAGGGCATGCGGCCCTATATGAAAAAGGACGCCTACGGCGCGTACACCATCTGCAATATCTATTATGATACCGACGACTGGCGGCTGATCCGGGCCTCGCTGGAGAAGCCGGTGTATAAGGAGAAGCTTCGGGTCCGCAGCTACGGCGTGCCGGACGGGGACGGCAAGGTGTTCGTGGAGCTGAAAAAGAAGTATGACGGCGTGGTATATAAGCGGCGCGTCACCATGGGGGCCGGTGAGGCGGCGCCCTTTCTGGCGGGGGACATCCCCAATGCCCACGGCCAGATCGGGCAGGAGATCCTCTGGTTCCAGCGGTTCTATCAGGCCAGGCCCCGGGTGTTCATCGCCTATGACCGGCTGGCCTTTGCCGGGATCGACGATCCGGAGCTGCGGATCACCTTCGACACCAACCTGCGATGGCGGAACACCGCGCTTGACCTGCGGCTGGGGGACGATGGCGCGCCCATCACCGAACCCGGCATGATCCTGATGGAGATCAAGATCCCCGGCGTGTGTCCCCTGTGGCTCAGCCAGCTTCTGTCTCAGGCGGGGGTGTTCCCCACGTCGTTTTCCAAGTACGGCTATTGCTATCAGCATCATATCTTACCGAACATCAGCAAGGAGGGACGTTATTGTGCTTAGTTCGATCATAGGAACGGAATTGACGCTGTCCGCGTTTCTGATCTGCACCGGCGTGTCGCTGGTGCTGGGGATCACGCTGGCGCTGGTGGCCCAGTTCCGGGCCCGCTCCAGCCAGAGCTTCGCCGTGACGCTGGCGCTGCTGCCCATGGTGGTGCAGGTGGTGATCATGCTGGTGAACGGCAACATCGGCGCGGGCGTGGCGGTGGCTGGAGCCTTCAGCCTGGTGCGCTTCCGCTCGATGCCCGGCACGGCCCGGGAGATCGGGGCGCTGTTTCTGGCCATGGCCATCGGTCTCGCCGACGGCATGGGCTATGTGGGTCTGGCGGCGCTGACCTTCGTCATCGCGGCCATTGCGCTGGTGGCGCTGACGGCGCTGCGCTTTGGCCAGCGGGGCAGCGGCGAACGGATATTGAAGATCACCATCCCGGAGAATCTGGACTATGAGGGGCTGTTCGACGACCTCTTCGACCAGTACACCAGGGTCCACACGCTGGTGAAGGTGAAGACCAGCAACATGGGGACGCTGTATGAGCTGGAGTACCGCGTCACCCTGCGGTCGGACAGCGTGCCCAAGGCGTTTCTGGACGCGCTGCGGTGCCGCAACGGCAACCTGAACATCGTATGCGGCCGGGAAACGGTCAAGGACGCGCTGTAACGGTTGATTTTTTCCGGGCATTTCACTATACTATCCCTATCAAATGACACGAGGTGATGACCCATGCGGCTGCTGATCGCGGAGGATGAGCTGGATCTGGCGGAGGCGCTGACGGTCTTTTTTGAGAAGAACCATTTCTCCGTGGACGCTGTCCACAACGGATTCGACGCCTATGAATACGCCGCCTCCGGCGGGTACGACGGGGTGATCCTGGACGTGATGATGCCCAAGATGAACGGCATCCAGGTGCTGGAGCGGCTGCGGGCCGAGGGGTGCAGGACCCCCATCATGATGCTGACGGCCAAGGGCCAGAAGGATGACCGGATCACCGGCTTCAACGCCGGGGCCGACGACTATCTGCCCAAGCCCTTTGACCCCGACGAGCTGCTGAGCCGGGTGCGGGCCATGCTGCGCCGCAGCGAGGCGTATCAGCCGTCGGTGCTGGCCTGGGGCGACGTGACGCTGGATCCGGGCACGGGACTGCTGGCGTGCGGCGGGCAGTCCGTGCGCCTTGGCGGGCGGGAGTTCCAGGTGATGGAGCTGTTCCTGCGCAATCCCCGGCAGGTGTTCTCCGCCGAGCGGATCATGGAGCGGATCTGGGGCTGGGACAACGAGGCGGAGATCAACGTGGTATGGGTCAACATCTCCAACCTGCGGAAAAAGCTGAAGGCCATCGGCTCACGGGTGACGCTGAAGGTGAACCGGGGACTGGGCTACGCCCTGGAGGATGAGGCATGATCAGGAGACTGCGGAACCGGTTCATCCGGATCACCACCCTGTCGGTGGCGGCGGTGATGCTGCTGCTGACGGTGATACTGAATGTGGCCAACTACATCTCCACCGACGGTGATCTGCGCGGCACGCTGACGCTGATCAGCGAGAATCAGGGCACCATCCCCGTTTCGGACAGTGCCGACGTGCCGGAGCCCGCCGCCTGCGCCGCCCACGGGGATGCCCGGCGGACGGAACGGGCGGTTCACGCCGGAGACGCCGTTCTCCACCCGGTATTTCGTGCTGCGGTACGCCGACGACGGGACTCTGGCGCTGGCCGATCTGACGAAGATCGCCTCGGTGACGGAGGACGACACGGCGGCGTATCTGGCGGCGGCGCTGGAAAACGGCGAGGGCTATGGCCGCTGCGGCAGCTTCCGCTTTCTGGTGGTAAAGACCGGGGAGAACCAGAATATGGCCATCTTCCTGGACAGCTATCAGCAGCTCCGGGCCATGCGGACGGTGCTGGTGTGGTCGCTGGCGGCGGACGCCGGGTGCACGCTGTTGGTGCTTCTGCTGGTGGTGCTGCTGAGTCGGCGGGCCATCGACCCGGTGGTGCGCAGCGCCCAGCGGCAGAAGCAGTTCATCACCGATGCCAGCCACGAGCTGAAGACCCCCATCACCGTCATCGCCACCAGTCTGAAGGTGCTGGAGATGGAGGTGGGGCAGCAGAAGTGGATCGACAAGGCCCAGGCCCAGACAGAGAAGCTGACGGAGCTGGTGAATTCTCTGGTGACCCTCAGCCGCATGGACGAGGAGGAGTCGCCCCTGAAAATGGCGCCCTTCCCCATCAGCGACGCGGTGACGGAGACGGCGGAGTCCTTCCGGGAGCACGCCCTGTCACAGGGCCATGGGCTGACGCTGGCCATCCAGCCGGGGCTGACGTACCGGGGGGATGAATACGCCGTGCGGCAGTTGGTGTCCATCCTGCTGGACAACGCGGTGAAGTACGCCGCGCCGGGCTCACCCATCACGCTGGCGCTGGAGAAGAGCCGCAGGGGCGTGGTGCTGCGCAGCGGCAACCGGTGCACGGAGCCCGGCGGCATCGACACGGAGAAGCTGTTCGACCGGTTCTATCAGGCCGACCCCTCCCGGGGCAGCGGCGGCTTCGGCGTGGGGCTGTCCATCGCCAGAAGCATTGCCGAGGGCCACCACGGCACCATCCGGGCGGAGCTGGAGGGCGAGGACATCCGGTTTACGGCGGAATTGAAGGAATAGAAGAATATAGAATTAAGACAGGGCAGGCGTGGGCCTGCCCTGTCTTTTGGCGTGTGCGATATGGGTTATTCCGCGGCGATGCGCCAGCCCTCCGCCTGCTGGCGGATGGCGGTGAAGCGGCGGTAAAGGCTGTCCTGCTGTACCAGCTCCGCGTGGGTGCCGCGCTGGGCGATGCGGCCATCCTCTACCACCAGGATCTGGTCGGCGTTCTGGACGGTGGCCAGACGGTGGGCGATGGTGATGATGGTCTTGCCCCGGGTCAGCTCCGAGATGGCCTGCTGGATCAGGTGCTCGTTCTCCGGGTCGATGCTGGCGGTGGCCTCGTCCAGAATGATGATGGGGGCGTTTTTCAGGATGGCGCGGGCGATGGAGATGCGCTGCTTCTCGCCGCCGGAGAGAGTGCCGCCGCCCTCGCCCACCACGGTGTCATAGCCGTCGGGCAGGGCCATGATGAAATCGTGGCAGCGGGCCTTTTTGGCGGCCTCGATCATTTCCACCTCGGTGGCGTCGGGCTTGCCGAAGAGAATGTTGGCCCGGATGGTGTCGTGGAACAGGTACACGTTCTGGAACACCATGGAGATGTTGGAGAGCAGGCTGTCGCAGGTGAATTCCCGCAGGTCGTGGCCGCCCACGGTGATGGCGCCGGACTGGGGATCGTAGAACCGGGCCAGCAGGCTGCAGATGGTGGTCTTGCCGCTGCCGGAGGGGCCGACAATGGCGGTGGAGGTCTTTTCGGGGATGGTGAAGGAAACATCCTTCAACACCTGACGGGAATCGTAGCCGAAGTTGACGCGGTCGAAGGTGATATCGTAGTGGGACAGCTTTACATCCTTACCGTCGGCGTCGATGAGGCTCTCGCCCCGGAGGGCGTCCAGCTGATCCATGGCGTCGTCGATAACGCCCAGGGTGTGGGCGCTGTCGCTGAGGGGCTCCAGACTGGCGAAGATGCTGAAGGAGAAGAACACGAACATCAGCATCAGGGAGAAACTCATCCCGCCCCGCAGGCACTGGAGCGCCGACGCCAGCGCCAGGCCCACGCTGCCGCATTTCAGGGCCAGCAGGTGCAGGGCGTTGCCGGGGACGTAGCCCCACTCGATCTTGAGATGGATCTTCTTGCTGTCGGAGATGGCGCTGGTGACGGCGTCCATGGACGCGCCGCTCTTGCCGAAGGACTTCACCACCGCAAGGCCACGGGCGTACTCGATGACCGCGCCGGTCATGTCCCGGTTGGCCTGGGCCTCCACGGGGGCGTTGACGCGGCTGTAATGGGAGATGGTCAGCATAAAGCACCAGGAAAGTAGCGCGGCGGCCAGGGCGATCAGCGCCGTAACGGGGCTGCATACGGCAAGACACACGAAGATCACAAGGAAGTTCAGATAGCCGCCCACAAAGTTGTCGATCATGCGGATGCCCATGTTCTCCAGCGTGGACAGACCCGTGGTGATGGAGCTTAAAATGTTGCCGGTGCTGACCTGCTGGAAGTAGCCCAGGGACACCCGCTTCAGCGCGTCGCCGATGGCCAGACGGTCGCGGGCGGTCAGCTGATAGCTGATGGGCTCCTGCAGGCGGGCGCGGAAGTAGTCGAAGAGGAAGCGGAGGAATACCAGCACCACCTGAATGACAATGCACTTCCAGATCCACGAAGTGTCGAAGGGCGTTCCGGCCTGCTGGGACTCGATCAGCAGGCCCACGGTGTAGGCGGCCAGCGCCAGGGGCATGGCGGCGAAAATGTGGGAGAAGAAGGTCATGACGAAGCCCAGATACAGCTTGCCCTTGAATTCGCCGCACCAGTCGATGATACGTTTTACAGTCTTGAACATGGTTTACGCCTCCTTTGCGGCGGTGGATACCGCCCAGTTCTTCGCGCCGATGTGAGAGCGCCACATGTCCTGATACAGCGGGCACTTCTCCAGCAGCTGCTCCTGTGTGCCCTGGGCCACGATGGCGCCGTTTTTCAACACCACGATGTTGTCGGCGTTCTTGATGGTGGACAGCCGGTGGGCGATGACCAGCAGGGTCTTGCTGCGGGTCAGGGCGGCGATGCTGCGCTGGATCTTATCCTCGTTCTCCGGATCGGTGAAGGCTGTGGCCTCGTCCAGAATGACGATGGGCGCGTTCTTCAGCATCATGCGGGCAATGGCGATGCGCTGCTTTTCGCCGCCGGACAGGCGCTTGCCTGCCTCACCGGCGGGGGTGTCGTAGCCCTGGGGGAGCTTTTGGATGAACTCCTCGCACTGGGCGGCCTGTGCGGCGGCCTTGACCTCTTCGTCGGTGGCGTTGGGGTTGCCCAGACGGATATTCTCCAGCAGCGAGCAGCGGAACAGGAAGTTATCCTGGGTCACGAAGCTGACGTACTCCGACAGCTGGCTCAGGGGCATGTCCTTCACGTTGACGCCGCCGATGGTGATGGCGCCGGAGGTCACGTCCCAGAACCGGGCGATCAGCTTGGCCACGGTGGACTTGCCGCCGCCGGAAGGACCTACCAGCGCGGTGAAGCTGCCCTCGGGAAGGGTCATGTCGATGCCGTGGAGCACCTCATCCTGTTCCTCGCCGGTGTAGGAGAAACGGACGTTTCGCAGCGCCACGTCGGTGTGCCGGATATCAGCCCGCTTTTCCGGCTGGGGAAGCTCAGGCATTTCCAGAAACTCCTCCAGATTCTCCACGGTGAACTTCACCTGCCGCATGTTTTCGGAGAACACCTCCAGCTTGGCCAGGGAGCCTACCATGGAGATGGACAGCATGACGGCCAGCGCGGCCTCCGGGGCGGTGATGGTGCCCTTGCTGGCCAGCGCCAGCGCCACCGGCAGCGTGCCGATGAGGGTGGAGGGGAACAGGGCGAAGCTCAGCTTCATGGTGGCAAAGGTGGAGGCCAGCCATTTCACCACGAAGGTGCGGAAATCGTTGATGGCGGCGGCGTACTTCTCATAGCTGACGCCGGCACGGCCGAAGGCCTTGATGACCTCAATGCCCTCGATGTACTCCACGATGGTGCTGTTCATGTAGTTGGCGGACTGGTCATATTTCTCGAAGTTCTTGCCGCTGATCTTGAAGGTCAGGCCCATGCAGAGGAAGGACAGGGGGAACGTCACCAGCGAGGCCAGCGCCAGACGCCAGTCGATGCACAGCAGCGCGATGATGCTGACGACAGGCAGCACCACATGGCCCGCGCCCTCGGGGATCATGTGGGCCAGGGGCGGCTCCAGATTTTCGATCTTGTCCACCATCATGCTCTTGATCTCGCCGATGGTGTGGTTCTCTACGTTGCCCAGCGGCGCGTGGAGGAAGCGATCGGCCAGCCGCAGGCGCAGGCCCTCCAGAATGGTATAGGCCATGGCGTGGGAGGTGCCGGTGGACAGGCTGAACAGCAGGATCTTCACCGCGTAGGCCAGCAGCGCCAGCAGGCACCATCTGACGGCCAGCGCCGCCGTGGCCGTCCCGGCCACGAACAGACAGATGAGCGCGTACATGCAGTAGAACGGCACAAGGCCCAGCATGACGCTGAGCACCGACAGCACGACGGACGGGGCCAGGCGCTTCTTTTCACCGCCGGCATATGCGAAAAGCGCGCTTGTCCAGCTTTTCTTTTTGGCTTCCATACAATGTCCTCTTTTCTGCTTGAATTTTGGTTAGATTAAGCTAACCACTATGTAAAAATTATAGAGCATCACTGCCCCATAATTTTCAGCCATCCGGCGGTGTAGAAATCGCTCAGCTCCTCCAGATACCGCTGGGCGTCGGCCAGCGGCATGTCGTGGATGATGATCTCGCAGTAGGCGTTCATCATGCCGGTCACCAGCATGTGCTCCAGCCGGGGGTCGATATCCGGGACGGTTTTGCCTATGGAGCGCAGCACGCCGCAGTACCGCTCGGTAGCGGTGACCTCCATGGTCACCAGCTGGTCGATCAGCGCGGCGTAGGGGGTGCCCTCGGAGCACTCCAGGATCAGGTGGAAGGCCGGGCGGCGGGCGTCCATGTAGACCAGCAGCTCCTGCATGCAGTGCCGGCCAACCTCGCCCATCTGCACCACCTGCACCTCCGGGCGCAGGGCCTCGAAGCCGAAAACGGCGGCACGGTAGGTATCCAGCACATGGCGGTACGGCTCATCCACCAGTGCGGCGAACAGGGCCTCCTTGCTGTCATAGTAGCCATATAATGCGCCGGTGGTGACGCCGGCGGTTTTGACGATGCCGCGCAGCGACGCGGCCTGATAGCCCTTTTCCAGGAATTCCGCCAGGGCGGCGGTATGGATCCGCTCCAGGGTGGAGCTGCTGCACTCTGTCATTGGCTTCTCCTGTCATAACAGTGTTATATCACGGTGTTATATTATAGCCGGGCGACGGCGTTTGTCAAGTCCTGAAACGGAATTTTCTATTGAAACCGGCGGAGAGGCGTGATAGAATAAGCCCAGCGGTTAGAAGAGACTAACCGCTGGGCTTTTAAACAACGATCCGCTGATGCGGGAAAGAAAAACACGGTAAGGGGGAACACCGATGAAATACATGGGGATGCCCATGGGGATGTGGGCGCTGTTTGCCAAATCGTTCCGGACACGGCTGACGGCTGTGCTGGGTTATACGCCGGAGGAGGCCGGGAGGATCGCGGAAAGGGCGAAGCCGAAGTACCGGGAGATCATCGCAGGGCTGCCGGAATTTGAGAAGGATGACCGGTTTCAGATGAACATCGTCAACTGCGCCATGCTGGGGGCGTTTGTTTTGTCCATGCCCCAGCGGCCGGAGGTGGAGCCCCTGACGGAATACTACGCCAAAGCCATGATGACGAAGCCTATGAAGTGGTTCTGCCGCAAGAGCGGCAAAAATAAGTTCACGGAGAAGGACATCGCGGGCATGAAGGCCACCGCCGCGCTGCGGGCCGCCGACCGCAATCCCTATTCCTGGAACATGGAGTTTTTGCCCTATGATGACGGCAGCGGGTATGAGGCCCGGTTCAGCCGGTGCGGCATCTGCACGCTGATGCAGGAGCTGGGGCTGTATGACCTGACGCCGGCCATGTGCCATCTGGACTACACCATGGCCGAGGCGGGGGAGGTCACGAACTTTGTGCGGGAGTACACCCTGGCCTCCGGCGTGCCCTACTGCGACTGCGGCTATCACAGAAAGTGAGCCTTACCACAGCATCAGTCTGTCCGCCTCCCGCCGCAGCTCTGCGCGGAAATCCGGGTGGGCGATGGCGATAAGGCGCTCCACCCGCTGGCGGATATTGGCACCCTTCAGGTGGGCCACGCCGTACTCCGTCACGATGCAGTCTACCCAGTTGCGGGAGATGGACACCACTGAGCCCAGGGACAGCATGGGCTGGATCTTGGATACCGTGCCGTTTTTGGCAGTGGAGGTGATGACCACGATGCCCCGCCCGCCCCTGGACATATAGGCGCCCGCCGCGAAATCCGTGGCGCCGCCGGTACCGGAATACTGGCGGCCGTTCAGCGTTTCGGAGCAGACCTGACCGGTCAGGTCGATCTGCAGGGCGGTGTTGATGGACACCATGTTGTCGTTCTGGGCGATATGATAGGGATCGTTGACGTAGGCCGAGGGCAGCAGCTCAATGTCCGGGTTGTGGTCGAGGAAATCATAGAAAGGTTGGTCGCCCCAGAGAAAGCCGCAGACGGTCTTGTCGGGGTGGAAGTTCTTGCGGCGGTTGGTGACCACGCCGCGCTGCATGAGCCGTCCGGCGGGGGCGCAGAAGATCTCGGTGTAAATGCCCAGATCGTTCTTGTCGTGGAGAGCGTCCGCCACGGCGTTGGACAGGTTGCCCAGCCCGATCTGAATGGTGTCGCCGTCCCGCACCAGGGCCGCGGCGTTGGCCGCCGCCTGCTGCTCCACCGCGGAGGGCATGAATTCCGGGGCGTAGGAGATGCCGCAGTCGGATTCGATGAGGCAGGTGATCTCGCTGATATGTACCCTTTTGCCGGTAGGCAGGAAGGGGATGTGGGGGTTGACTTCAAAGATCCGGGTCTTGGCGGCGTGAAAGACCTCTGTCTCGAACTGCTGGATGGGGGTTAGATAAAAGTAGCCCTCTGCGTCCATGGGCGGCACGGCCATCATAAACACGTCCGGCTCCTGGTTCGCCATGATCTCCGGCATCTGGTGCATGTGGAAGGGCAGATAGCTGACGTGGCCGCCGGCGTGGTTGGCCCGCGCCTGGGGATCGTAGAAGATGCAGTTGACGAAAAAGGTGTCGTGATAAGCGGGATCGGAGTAGAAGGGGTAGACCTCCTTGGTGATGCCGCACCAGACCGTTACGTCCCGGACGCGGGGCGCGATGGTGTGCAGCGCCCGGTACAGCAGCACCGGCTCGCAGACATAGGTGGCGCCGATGACGGTATCGCCGCTGTGGATGAGGGACAGCGCCTGCTCCACGGTGCGCCGTTTTTCCTGATAGAGCTGGTGAGGTGTCATAAAAAGCCCTCCATTTCCGTTCTTTTGTGATCATAGTAACACAAAACGCGGGGGTTGTACAATACGGAATTGCGCGGTATGCAGAATCGTTATAAAAAAGGAAGCCTGTCCGTGGGACAGGCTTCCTTTTTGGCAAAGGAGCAGAGATCAGCTGTAGAGGGAATCAATCATGGCGGTCACCTCGCTGCGGGGGAGACTGGTGGCGATCATGCACTCCAGATTTCCGTTGAACCAGGCGGCGCAGGAGGCGTCCAGGTTGTTGTACAGATAGTGGGTAATACCGCCCTTGACGTATTCCACCACCTCGGAATCGTCCTTTTCAAAGGTGGAGGAGCCCGGCTCGTTCCAGGCCATGATGTCGATCACCAGCCAGTCGTCGCCCTTTTCGTAAAAGGCGGCGAAGGAGACGCGATCCAGGATCGCGGTGCTGACATGCAGGAGGGGATCGGTGAAGCCCTCGGGAATATACGGCGGCACCACCGGAGCGGTGATCCCGTAGGCGGCGACGGCCTCCTGCAGCGAGGCGTAGGCCGCGTCCTCCTCCTCCGGCTGGGTGGGGGTGGGCTCCATATCCGACATCTCGCCGTCGTATTGATTTTCAAAGGTCAGCTGCTCCGGCGTCCAGACGCCGATCATCTGGAAAACGGTATCGAAGCCCACGGTCGTACAGACCAGCAGCAGGATCAGACACGCTGCCGCTGCCGCGGTCAGTATCGCTTTGCGCAGCGTGAAGCGCCTGCGGGCGGGCAACTGCGGGAGCTCGCCGGGGTACAGGGAGAGATCTTCGCCCTCCGGGACGTTATAAACGGTGTGGAATTCCCGCAGGAGCTGCTCCGGCTCCTGCGTATCGGGACGGTTCGCGGGGGAATATGCGGGGTGCTTATCTGCCATACGCCGAGCCTCCTTCTGCTTTATGTATGTTTCAGGGCGATAAAAGCTGACAAAACGGCTTAAAAATCCGGAAATGCCTCACGAAGGCGCCTGCGGATACGCTCCAGACGCTTCTGGCTGTTCCATACGGTGATGCCCAGGGACTGGGCCGCTGCCTTATGACTGACGCCCTCTACCAGCAGCTTCTGGAAGAGAAAACGGTCATCGGGATCGAAATGGGCGGACACATACTCCCGGATGGCGGATACCTGCTGCCTGGCCGCCAGCGCTTCCACGAGATCGCCGGGGACGGCGGTCTCTGCCGCGTCCTCCGGCCAGCCGGACAGCAGCGCGGTCTCCCGCTGACGGGTACGGCGGTAGTTGAGCAGCTTGTTTTTCAGGGTCTGCATCAGCCAGCCGCCGGGGTTTTCATGGCACCGCAGCCGGTCGAATTTCAGATACGCTTCGTGAAAGGTATCCTGCACCAGCTCCTCGGCGATCTCACGGCGCTGGATCTGGCTCTGGGCGTAGCACAGCAGCTTTTGGACATGGGCAAGGTACAGCGCGTCAAACGCGCCGTCATATTCCGGCGTCACGGCGGCACCTCCTTTCGGCATGGCGGGGTAACGCTCAGTATACCACAGCATTTTCCGGTTTTCCACCGGAAAAACACAAAATATGGAAAAGAACGGCGAAGGCTGTCAGGTGCTTCCGGAATTCGACATATAAATAATATGGGAGAGCGCCGACTGCCGGAAGGGGCGCAATACAATGAAAAGCAGGGAGAAGATCAAATATGGAAATGCGACGCTATATCAAGCACTCCGCCGTGTGGTGGATCCTGGCCGCGGTGTTTGCGGCAGCGGCGGTATTCTGCGCGGTAAAAGCCGTGGCGGTGGAAAAGAACCGGCGGGCTGTGGAGCCCGCTCCGCTGGTGGTGGGCGAGGAGCAGCTGGATGATTACCGCTATATCGACGTGCAGTATATGACGGAATGGATCTATCGGGTGACCCGGGGAGACGGCGAGGTGGAGATGTTCTATATCGCCTGGGATACCGACGGATACGGCTATCTGACGCGGCTGACCGATGAGCAGTATGCCGGATTTGCGGATATCGTGGCCTATACCAACAGCGAGGACGCGGCACTGCCGGATATTCCAGGGCAGTCCGGCCAGGGGGCGGCGCCGCTGTCGGCGGATATCCCCGCGGCAGATCTGCCCGCGGCGGATACGCCGGATGACGCGCCGGTCAGTGCGCCCGCGCCGGTACGGCTGGCGGGTATGATCTGCGCGATACCGGAGGATTACCTGGCGGATATCAGCAGCAGCAACGGCATAACGGAGGAGGACTTCCTGGATTATTACGGCGATTACTTCATCGACGCCACTATGACGCCGGCGGATCTGGAGAACGGCTTCCTGGTGGGCGCGGTATTTGCCGTGAGCTTCGCGGTGATGTTCCTCAGCATTGCGCTGACCTATGCCAACCAGCTGGGCAAGGAGCTGAAGCGGCTGAAGAAGGCGGGCCTGCTGGAGCGGGCAGAGAGCGAATTCCACTATCTGCAGGGCGACACCGGGGCCGACGCGCTGGTGAGCACGGCGTTTATCTATGGCCGTCATATGAACCTGGTGCTGCCGCTGACGGATGTGCTGTGGGTCTATCGCCACGAGATGAAGCTGCTGTTTTTCCGCTCCCTGGTGGTGCAGCTGATGACCTATGACGGCCGGGTCTATGGCCTGAAGCTGTCCCGGGGCAGCAGCCGCCGTACCGCCGACGCCATCGTGCAGGCGGTGGCGGCCCGCAATCCCGAGGTGCTGGTGGGCCTGACGCGGGAGAACCATCGGCTCTATGACCAGCAGGTGCCCCGCATCAAGCAGCAGTATATCCGGGTGGGCCTCATCTGGGCGATATGGATCGTGGCGGCCATCGTGCTCAACGTGGTCCTGCGGCTTCTCTGGGCGTAAGCAGGTGAGATTTACCTGCGCGGGCATGTGATGTCACATGGGAGCGGGATCGGCGGAAAGTGTGGTACGTCCTGTTCAGCATTTCCGGCTTCTCGGATGAACTATGCAATCATGCCGCAGCACGGGATGATCTTCTCTTAATTGATGATAGGCGAGAATAACTGACCGATCAGGTGGCTCACTATCTTCCATACGCTCCAAAACTTTCTGGATGGGTTGAAGAAGCTCTGGCAAATATGGATAAAGACAGGCGTGGGATAAATTAAAATTTTATTTATAATATTCAAGTGGAATTTTCTAAAAGCAGTCGACGCCGCGAGCTCTTTTTATCATAATTAGAGATTATCCTGTATTTAGGCGTTGATCGGCGCGCCTATCAATCGCTTGTCTGCTACAATTATTATACGATTATTTTTTTTGCTTTGCAATAAAGCGAACTGTTTTTCACGCCCTATTCCGTTGCCGTTCTTGCCTCACACGGGCAATTCAGTCATGCCGCAGCATCGAAATGTTTTGCATATCAGCCGCGCCCAATGGAGGAGACTTTGTGGGATATGACGGTCTGGCTTATGGAGCGGAAGGAAAAGGGTAAACTATGAGTTCTCCTCTGCGTCATGATGCCCCGCCTCTCGCCTAAGGAGCGAGTCTCCCGGCGCTAT
>USAT01000020.1 GCA_900552725.1 uncultured Eubacteriales bacterium
CGCTGCCGGTATTGTAGTTTGGAACGATTCAGGAGTTCTCATCCCTGTCGGAACGCATTGGAGATTAGTCCTCGTCCTCTGCTTCCTTCAGCGTCATCAGCAGCTGGCCGGCAACAACGCTGTCGCCTGCTTCCACTTTGACTTCGCCCACAACGCCGTTGGCACGAGCGACCACGCTGGTCTCCATCTTCATGGCTTCGATGATGAGCAGGACGTCGTTTTCCTTCACTTCGTCGCCCTTCTTCACCAGCACCTTGCTGACTGCGCCGGGGATGGAGGCGCCAACCTGCATGGGATCGTCAGGATCGGCCTTTTCCACTGCGTGGACGGAAGCCTTGGCGTGCTTATCCTGGACGTTGATCTCACGGCGCATGCCGTTCAGCTCGAACTGAACCACACGGGTGCCGTCTTCGTTGGCGTCGCCCAGACCCAGGTACTTGATGACCAGCGTCTTGCCGTCCTCGATGTTGATCTTGTTGGTCTCGCCCAGGGCCATGCCGTTGAAGAACACATGGCTGCCCATGCGGGTGATGTAGCCGTACTCCTTCCGGTGGCGGCAGAAGTCCTCGTATACCTTGGGATACATGGCGTAGGAGATGAGATCCTTCTTCTCCGGATTCTCATGGAACTGCTCCACCTCATGCTGCAGCTGATCGAAGTCCACAGGAGGCAGCAGCTTGCCGGGACGGCAGGTGATGGGCTCCTCGCCCTTCAGGACCACCTTCTGCAGATCCTCGGGGAAGCCCCACGCGGGCTGGCCCATCATGCCCTTGAAGTAGGACACCACGGAATCGGGGAAAGCCAGGGCCTCGCCGCGCTGGACGATGTTCTCCGGCGTCAGGTCGTTCTGCACCATGAAGATGGCCAGATCGCCCACCACCTTGGAGGAGGGCGTCACCTTCACGGGGTCGCCCAGCATGTCGTTGACGGTCTTGTACATCTCCTTGACCTCCTCGAACCGGTCGCCCAGGCCCAGGGATTCCACCTGGGGACGGAGGTTGGTGTACTGACCGCCGGGGATCTCGTAGCGGTAGATGTCGGTGGTGGAGGACTTCAGGCCGTGGTCGAAGCTCTCGTACCGCAGGCGCACGTCGGACCAGTAGTTGCTCAGCTCCTGGACGCGGCGCAGGTCAAGGCCGGTGTCACGCTCGGTGCCGTGGAGGGCGGCCACCACAGCATCCAGCGAGGGCTGGCTGGTAAGGCCCGCCATAGGCGCGCAGGCCACGTCCACCACGTCCACGCCGGCCTCGGCGGCCATCAGCAGGGCGGCCACCTGGTTGCCGGTGGTATCGTGGGTGTGCAGGTGGATGGGCAGGCCCACCTCCTGCTTCAGGGTGGACACCAGCTTCTTGGCGGCGTAGGGCTTCAGCAGGCCGGACATATCCTTGATGGCCAGCATGTGGGCGCCCCGCTTCTCCAGCTCCTTGGCAAGGTCCACGTAGTATTTCAGGGTGTACTTGTCCTTGGTCTCGTCCAGAATATCGCCGGTGTAGCACATGGTGGCCTCCAGCAGCTTGTTCTGGCGGAGCACCTCCTCCATGGCCACCTCCATGCCCGGCACCCAGTTCAGGGAGTCGAACACGCGGAACACGTCGATGCCCCGCTGGGCGGCCTCCTCCACGAAGGCGCGGACAAGGTTATCGGGATAGTTGGCGTAGCCCACCAGATTGGAGCCACGCAGCAGCATCTGGAAGGGGATGTTGGGGATCTTCTCCCGCAGCAGCCGCAGACGCTCCCAGGGGGACTCATGCAGGAAGCGGTAGGCCACGTCGAAGGTAGCGCCGCCCCACATCTCCAGGGAGAAGCAGTCCCGCAGGATGTCGGCCACGCCGTCGGCGCCCTTCACCATGTCGCGGGTACGCATACGGGTGGACAGCAGGCTCTGGTGGGCGTCGCGCATGGTGGTGTCGGTCAGCAGCAGCTTCTTCTGATCCAGCACCCACTGCTTCACGGCCTCGGGGCCCTTGTCATCCAGCAGCTGCTTCAGGCCGGAGCCCAGAGGCGCCTTGGCCTCGGGGAAGCGGGGGATATCGTACTGGTGGCGCTCGGCGTTGGGGTTGGCCACCTGGATCTCGGAAATGTACCGCAGGACACGGGTGGCGCGGTCACGGGAGTCCATGATCTCAAACAGCTCCGGCGTCTCGTCGATGAACTTGGTATGGCACTGGCCGTTGACAAAGGTGGGGTGGGCCAGCACGTTGGTGACGAAGGGGATGTTGGTCTTGACGCCGCGGACGCGCACCTCATTGATGGCGCGGGCCGCCTTGCGGCACACGGCGGGGAAGCTTCGATCCCAGCTTGTGACCTTCACCAGCAGGGAGTCATAGTAAGGGGAGATGACGGTGCCCACGCCCACGTTGCCGCCGTCCAGACGGACGCCGAAGCCGCCGGGGGAGTGGTAGGCGGTGATCTTGCCGTTATCGGGGGCGAAGTTGTTGGAGGGATCCTCGGTGGTGACGCGGCACTGGATGGCGTAGCCGTCGAAGTGGACATCCTCCTGCTTCGTCAGGCCGATCTCCGGGCAGCTGAGGGGATAGCCCGCCGCCACCAGCAGCTGGGCGCGGACGATATCCACGCCGGTGATCATCTCTGTAACGGTGTGCTCCACCTGAATCCGGGGGTTCATCTCAATGAAATAGTGGTGGCCGGACTTGTCCACCAGGAACTCCACCGTACCGGCGCTGACGTAGTTGACGGACTTGGCGATCTTCACCGCGTCCTGCCGCAGGGCCTCCACCGTCTCCTTAGGGACGGACCAGGCGGGGGCGTACTCCACCACCTTCTGATACCGGCGCTGGAGGGAGCAGTCACGCTCACCCAGATGGTATACGTTGCCGTATTTATCGGCCAGGATCTGCACCTCGATGTGCTTGGGCTCCACCAGGTACTTCTCGATGAAGATGTCGCCGCAGCCGAAGGACTTCTCCGCCTCGCTGTGGACCAGCTCATAGGCGGTCTTGACCTCCTCGGGCTTGTCGCAGCGGCGCATGCCGCGGCCGCCGCCGCCGGCGGCCGCCTTCAGGATGATGGGGAAGCCGAAGCTGACGGCCTTTTCCAGCGCGTCATCGGCGTCCTTCAAAGGCTCGGTGCAGCCGGGGATGATGGGCACGCCGCATTTGACGGCAATCTCCTTGGCGCTGAGCTTGTCGCCCATCTTGGCCAGCACGTCGGAGGACGGGCCCACAAACAGGATGCCGTTATCCTCGCAGGCGCGGGCAAAGTCGGCATTCTCGGACAGGAAGCCATAACCGGGATGGATGGCGGTGACGCCCCGGCGCTTGGCCAGGCTGATGATGCCGGGGATGTCCAGATACGCGCCCAGCGGGGACTTCTTTTCGCCCACTAGGTACGCCTCGTCCGCCTTGGTGCGGAACAGGGAATAGGTATCTTCGTTGGAATAGATGGCTACGGTATGGAGGCCCAGATCGTAGCAGGCCCGGAAAATGCGCACCGCGATCTCGCCGCGGTTGGCAACCAGCACCTTTTTCAGTTGTGTGATCTGCTGCATGCGATTCTCCCTTCTGCCGCCCTGCGCGGCTTATAAAAATTTAGAAATAATTATACACCCATTTTTCCGCCGCGCCAGAGGGAAAAATAACCAAAATATTCTTAAGCAACACTTGTAAAACATGTCACTTTCATAAGCGGTGCTTTTGTGAAATCTTTGGCAACAGCAAAAGCGGAGGCACGCTGTGCCTCCGCTTTTGCGTCAGAAAGGAAAACCAGGGATCATGAAGCTTTGATTACCGCTCCTTGCGGTTCTTCTTGGCGACCCATGCGCCGCCGGTCAGGGACAGCAGGCTCAGGCCCACATACACCGCGATACCGGCGTCATAGGTACGGCCGGATTCCACGGGCTTCTTGTCCGGCGTGGCAGGCGCGGGTCTCTTGCCGCCGCTGGTGGGCAGCTTGGCAATAGGCTCGGTCTTGGTCGCCTGGCACACAGTGCAGGTAAAGGTCTTGACGCCCTCCTTGGCCGTGGTAGGCTGGGTGGTGACCTTACCCTCATCCCACTTGTGGCCCGGGGCCTTAATGGTCTTGGTCTCGCGGCTCACTTCCCCGCCGCAATCGGAGCAGTAGACGACCTCGTCATAGGAACCGTCCTTGGTGCAGGTAGCGGAATTTTCATTCTCCTTAACGGAAGGCTCCAGATTCGTATGCTGGCAATAGGTCACATCCAGCGTGACCACGCCGCTTACCAGACGCTTACCGGCCGCGGTGCCGTACTCGTTCTCGCCTACGCCGTAACAGAAGCGGATGCTGCCGCTGTCATAGGCGGAGGCGGCAAGCTGCTCCAGTGTCTTGGCGCCGGAATCCCACGTTAGGGCCAGGGCAGCGGGCACCTCTTCCTTATTCTCCGCGTCGGTGAAGTAATACTTCAGGGCATTCATGTTCTCATAGGTCAGCTCAGCAGCAAAACCGGTCTTATCCGCTGCCGCAATGCTGTCGCCCTTGTCGAAGTCGATACCGGCGTCGGTCAGCAGATCCACAATGGTCACATACTGGGTAGTCACGACCATCTGCTCATTGCCGCCCTTCCAGTACTGATAACCGAACTTGCCCTCCTGCTTCAGCGCATAGAGATCATTCTTGCGATAAATCTTTTCCACGGCCTTGCCGTCCTTGTCCAGCCCCTTCACCGTCAGCACCACGGGATTGGTGGCGGGGATGGTCTCCTGCTTCTCCAGAATGGCACCGCAAGTCTCGCAGTGCTTGCCCTCGGTCAGGCCGGGCTTATCCTCGGTAGGCTCCACGGCGGGATCGGTCACAGGAACATGCGCCTGCTCGAAGGACAGCGTGGTGACCTTGCTGACCAGTCTGAAGCCTCTGAGACCCACGGTCTCGCGGCTATCATACTGCTCCTGGCTCACGCCGTAGCCGAAGCGGATATTGCCGCTGTCGTAGGCGCCGTTGGCGATGGCGTCCACGGTGGTCAGGACCTCGTCGTCCTTATCGACGAGCTTGCCGCTGTTCCAGGACAGAAGCAGCGCGGCGGGGACTTCCTCGTGGATGCTGTTGTCATCGAAATAATACTTGCAGGTATCCAGCTCAGTCTTATCCACAGAGAGACCCTTGCCGTCCGAAGCGCTCACCGCCAGCGTATCGCCATCGGCGAACACATCGACGCCATACGCCGCCAGCAGCTTGTCGATGGGGACATACTGGGTGCCCACAACGGCATGCGCGCCGCCGCCCATGCCCTCAGGGGGCCAGTACTGGTAAACGACCCGGCCCGTTTCGGCCAGCTTCAGCAGATCCTCCCTGTAGATCTCGACGGTCTCTTCCTTACCGGCGCAGCTCTTGACCTTCAGCGTCAGTACCGGGGCGCCCTTGGACTCGCCATAGACAAAAGTGGGGGTAGCACCGGCGTAAATGTAAACGCCGTCCTCTTTGCTGACGCTGCCGCCGCCGCAGCCACCGCCGCCGCTGAAGGCATCCTCGTTCAGGGTCACCACATAGACGGGATAGCCGTTGCTGTCCACCTCGTCCGTCTTCACGCAGGAGGTAAACAGGGTCTTGTCATCCAGGTCATAGGGATACACATCGTACTTGCCGCGGACGAAGGTATTTGCCGTCAGATCGGTATAGACCTTGAGATCCTTGTTGGTATCATACAGAGACACCGAGCCGGTGCTCCGGATGTTTTTGCCCAGATACAGCTCCGTAAGCGCCTGGCAGCTCTCGAAGGTCTGGTCGGGCAGGGCGGTGATCTTCACGGTGTCGGGGAATACCACCTTGTCCAGGTTCTTCCAGCACTTATAGAACACGCCGGTGCCCACCTTGGTGACGGAAGCGGGAATGGTAACATTCGTCAGCTTGCTGCAGTAGAAGGCGTGGTCGCCCAGCTCCTCTGCCTTGTTGAGATCCAGCTGGTTCAGGGCGCTGTGCTCGAAGCAGCTCTTGCCGATCTTCGTCAGGCTGTCGGGAAGCTTAACGCTGGTCAGGCTGTCGCAGCCCCAGAACATATAGTCGCCCAGTTCGGTGACGCCGCTCTCGATGGTGACCTTGGTCAGCTTGTCGTTGTTGTCAAACACGCTGCTGCCGAACGTCACGCCCGCGGGGACGGTGACCTCGGTGAGCCAGCTCTGGCGGAAGGCCAGGGACTCCACCGTTTTCAGCGTGGTGGGGAACTTCACGGTCTGCAGGGCGCTGCTGTAATTACTGCCCGCGCCCACCATAAAGGCCTGACTGGCAATGGTCTCAACACCCTCGGGAATATCGAAATGCTTGGCGGTGCGGCCATTGGGATAGCGGATCAGCTTCTTGCCGTCGGCGGTGTAGAGCACGCCGTCGATGTCCTTGAAGTTGGCGTTGCCCTCCTCCACAATGATGTTCTGCAGGGAGTTGCAGTAGGCAAACACGTTCTCGGTGTAAGTGATCTTCTCACCGTCGGTGCCCGTGGTCACATCCTTGGTGTCGGAATTGTCGTTGTCCTTGGTGTTGACGGTCTCGGACTTCTTGTCCACATTGCCGGGCACGCCCATATCCGTCAGGGTCTTGGGCAGCCTCACGGTCAACAGGGAGTTGCAGCCGTTGAAGGCCATGTCGCCGATCCACTCCAGCGCGGTGTTGGTCAGGTCGATCTCGGTGACCTTCTCCAGACCCCAGCAGCCCTGTTTGTCGATGTACTGCAGCGTCGCGGGGAACTCCACTGCCGCAAAATTATAGGAGCCGCTCGTATAGTCGGACTGCCACTGATCCAGCGCGCTCTTGCCGATGCCGATGACGGTGAAGGTCCAGTCCTCACCGGCCACCTTGGTGGTGACGGTCTCAGGGATGGTCAGAGTGCCGCCGCTGCTATAGCTCACATACTTCAGCTCAACAGTGCCTTTCTTTTCGGCGCTGTCGAGGTTGATGACATGGAACGCAAGATACTTGCTCGTATCGTTCGCGTCGGGATAAACCTTGAAATCGGAGACATAGGCCACGGTGCCGCCGGGGCCCTTCAGGGTGATGTCACCGGCCAGGTCGATACCGGCGCTCAGCATGGCATCCCACGCCTCGCTGTAGGTCTCCACGCCGGGCACGTTCAGCACCAGGCTCTGGCAGCCCTTGAAGGGATAGCCGCCGTACATGCCGCTGTCGTTCTCCATCTCGGGAGCGGTCTCGCTCTGGAAGGTAACATTCCGCAGTGCGGTGCAGCCCTCGAAGGCCAGCTTGCCCACCTTGGTAACAGTGGCGGGGATGGTCAGCGCCGCCAGCGCGGTGTCCTTGGCAAACATGCTGGCGGTGATCTCCGTCATGCCGGAGGGCAGGGTGACGCTAGTCAGCTTGGGGTTGCTGCCCAGAGCGGCAGTACCGAAGGTGACGTTCTCTGCCTCAAAGACGATCTCCTCCAGATTCCATGCGCGGGTCATATAGCGGCCCACATAGTTGAAGCCTCTGGCCTCCACGTTGGTAATGGAGGCGGGCACGGTGACCTTGGTGATCTTGGACAGCGCCTCGGCATCGGTGTTGCTGTTGTTGCCGCCGCCGTTGAAGGCGTCCGCCGCCACAGTGGTGACGGTATAGGTCACGCCATCCTTGGTATAGGTGCTGGGCAGAGTGATCTCGCCGCCCAGGCCGGTCTTATTGTAGCCGATGATGGCCGCGGTCTTGGCGTTCTCGTCAAGCACCTTGTAGTTGAACATCCCAGCCTCGCTGCCGTTCGCCTTTGCGCCGCAGACGCAAAAGCCGCCGGTGTACCAGCTGGTACCGCTGACGGCGCCGTAGTTGGCGCAGCGCAGCAGCGTGCCGCTGCTCACCTTGCCCACCAGGCCGCCAAGGCCGCCGTTGCTGTTATTGCCGGACACCGCGCCGTAATTGGCGCAGTCCTGTATGGTGCCGCCGCCCTTCAGCTCACCCGCCAGGCCGCCCACGCCGTTCTCGCTGGTCACGGCATTGCGGTTGACGCAGCCCATCATGGTACCGCCGTTCATCGTACCGGCAATACCGCCGCTGGCGCCGGCGCCGCTGTTGCTGGCCGTGACCTTGACCGATACGGCGCAGTTCTCCACGGTGGTATTGGTCATATCCACCGCCAGTCCGGCGGCCCTGCCGCCGGTGACCTCGCCGAACAGGGACAGATCCCGGATGACCGCGCCGCTGCATGTGACGAACAGCGCCACGCTGCCGGAGGTACTTGCCGTCATCTGGGTGATGGCATGGCCCGCGCCGTCAAAGGTGCCGTTGAAGCTGCCGGAGGTGCCGATGCCGCTCCACAGCAGCGTACCGGAGGTGCCGTCGTCGTTGCGCAGACTGATGTCATTCCCCAGGCGGACGGTCTTGCCGGAGAACGTGTCTGTCTTGTCGTTCACCAGCTGCGCCAGCCCTGCCAGCTGCCGGGCGGTGGTGATGGTAAACGCCGTCCCGCTGTCGCTGTACCAGGAGGTATCCGCCACATCGAGCCATGTTTTTCCCGTGGTCTTGGGCACAGCTGTTATCACCAGCGGCGCGTCAGTCCTGGCAACGGTGAATTTCGTACTCAGGAGGTTCCGTTTTGTTTCCGGACTGCTTGCGCCGTCCTGATAGGCGAAGACAAAGTCAAATTTCCCGCTGTACACATAGTCGTTGTCCTCGGGATACACGCCGTCCTTGACGGCGGCCTTTACCGTCAGCACGTCATTCTCATAGATGGGATCGCCGCTGACCACAGGCGCGTCCGTCACACTGACGGCCTCACCGTCCACATAGGCCGTGCCGGTCTTTGTGACCGTGAGGGTGTAGACGCTGTTCTCCGGCAGCTGTACGGTACCGGCTACCATAGACTCCATCACGGCGCTCAGGGTCACATCCGCCGTAACGGTATAGTAGTCGCCCAGCAGATTTTTGCCGTTGGCGCTGTAGCAGCGGAACACGCTGCCCGCCGGCACGGTGTTGGAGAGATAGACCACCGTTCCCTTTGCCACGTCGCCGCCGGGCGTGGCCGTCACAGTCACGTCATCACCGGACTGCACCGTGACCTGACAGGTACCGGAGGGCCAGCCGCTCTCCCAGAACAGCCGTGGATAGCCGCCCGCGCTATACACATACGCGCCGCCGTTGGCGTTCAGGGCGGTCACCAGGGTCTGGCTCTGCATCTGTGCCGCCGTCCACACACGAATGTCGATGGTGCAGGCGGTGCCGCTGCCCACATACCAGCCGTTGGAGGCGGGATCGTCGTCGCAGCCGGACAGGGTATAGCAGTTGGCAACGGTATAGATGCCGCCATCGTGGCCGCCGATGCCCCGTCCCCGCTGGTTGCCGCTGGTGTCGATGGTGCCCACGTTATAGCAGGCGTAGATATTCAGTCCCTGGTTGTTGCCGCAGATGCCGCCCGCAGGACAGGCGTAGGTGCTGCCGACGCTTCCGGTATTGTAGCAGTTGACGATGTAGCCCTTGCCCCAGCCGGCGCCCACGATGCCGCCCACGCCCTTGCTGTCGGTGCTGCTGACGGCGGCGTAGTTGGCGCAGTTCTCGATGCGCACGCCGGTGCCGATACTGCCCACACGGCCCACGATGCCGCCCACCATGCGGCGGCCACGGATACTGCCGTCAACGGACAGATTCCGCACCGTAGGCGCCTGGGCCGGGTCGCTCTCGCCGTCATACGTCTCGCCCAGATAGCCCACCAGGCCGACAGCCTGGGAATAGGCGTAATGCTTGGCGCTGTACCGGTCGCAGTACAGGTTGGTGACGCGGTGTCCCCGGCCGTCCAGCGTGCCGTTGAAGAACGCCTCGATAGGTATGGGGTCATCCATATCATCGGGCGCCATGGGGTACTTGCCGCCGATGGGCGTCCAGTTGACGCCGTCGCTGCCGCCCATGTCCATGTCGCAGCCCAGATACACCGTTTTGCCGGAGAAATCATAGTCGGCGCTGCCGTAATAGACGGTGCCTGTCACATTGCCGCCGCCCGCGCCCACCAATATTACATTGTCCTTCCGGGTGGACACCAGCAGCGCCGTGTCGCCCTTGATCCGCCAGCGGGAGGTCTCGGCGCTGGCGCGTCCATTGACCAGCGCCGCCAGTCCCGCCAGCTGGGCCGGAGTGGTCAGGGTGAATTCCGTCTGATCCGCGTCGTACCAGGAGATGTCCACCGCGCCGTCCCATCGGGTGGTGGAGAAATACTCCACCGTCACCGCGCTCTCCGCCACCCCCTGGGGCAGTGTGTAAGCGTAGCCATTCTCCGTCTCCCGAAAGGCGATGGCCTGCTCTGTCCCGGCGGCATCCGTATAGCGGATGGTGGCCACATCATAGCCGCTGCGGCGCTCCGCCGTCACTTCCGTCCCGGCGGCAAGGGTCTCCGGAGCATCAAAGGCTTCCGCTTCTCCATTTTCCGCAGGTGCTTCCTCCGCAGGCAGGGCAGCAGCTTCCACATCCTCCGCTGCCTCGTCCGGCTGCATGGCCATCGCCGGAGCCGTCAGGCTCAGCAGCAGGCACAGGGCCAGCAGCACAGCCAGCCATCTTTGCTTCGTATGCTTCATCGTTACGGCTCCTTTCTGCCGTCCTTCTCCCACACGGCGGCGGGGATCTGATACAGCGCCTCGATCAGCGCCGGTGTGATGGTGGTTTCTGACGGCCCGTCGGCATACACCGTGCCGTCCTTCAGGGCCAGCACGTCGGCAGCAAAGCGTCGGGCGTACTCCGGATTGTGGGTGGACATCAGCACGGTGTAGCCCTCCTCCGCCAGCCGCCGCACCGTCTCCAGCACCCGGTACTGGTTGCCGTAATCCAGATTGGCGGTGGGCTCGTCCATGATGAGGATCTTCGCCTGCTGGGCCATGGCCCGGGCGATCAGCGCCATCTGACGCTCACCGCCGGAGATCTCGTTGATGCCGCAGCCCGCCAGATAGCCCACGCCCAGCCGCTCCAGCATCTCCATGGCCCGCTCCCGCTGCGCCTGACCGGGCCGCTGCAGCGGCGAAATGCTGCCGCAGGCCCCCATCAGCACCGTTTCCAGCACGGTGTAGTTGAACACCGGCGCGCTGATCTGGGGGATGTAGGCCGCCAGTCGGGCCTGTTGGCGGCGGTCAAGGGTGCGGATGTCCTGCCCGCACAGGGTGATGCATCCCTGATAATGCGGCAGAAAGCCCAGTATGCAGCGGAACAGGGTGCTTTTGCCCGCACCGTTTGCACCTAAAAGGGCCGTAAAACTGCCTTTATGTACCGAAAAAGACACCTGATTCAGCACGATATGGCTGCCGTAGGCAAAGGACAGGTCTTTTACCTCAATCGACACGGCGGCCACCTCCCGTCAGGATCAGATATACGAACAGCGGTGCGCCCACAAAGGCTGTCAGGATGCCCAGGGGCAGCTCCGCCGTGGTCACCAGCCGTGCGATGTCGTCCACCGCCAGCAGGAAGGCCGCGCCGAACAGGGTGGCGGCGGGGATCAGCCGCCGGTAGTCATAGCCGAACAGCATCCGGCAGAAGTGGGGGATCACCAGACCCACCCAGCCGATCATACCGGAGACGGAGACGCTGGCCGCCGTCAGCAGCGTGGCGCAGATGATCACCACCAGCCGCAGCGTCCGGGTGTCCACGCCCATGGAGCGGGCCTCCTCCTCGCCCACGGTCAGCAGGTTCATGCGCCACCGCAGCAGAAAGAGCGGCACCATGCCCACCAGCACCGGCACCGCCAGAAACGCCAGATCCTCCCGCTTGATGGAGGAAAGGCTGCCCATCAGCCAATAGGTGATGGCGGGCAGCTGCTGCTGGGTGTCGGCGATGAGCTTGATGAAGGACGTGCCCGCCGAGAAGAGGGACGACACCATCATGCCCGCCAGCACCAGGGCCAGCGTGGTCTCCGTCCGTGAAAGACGGCTGATGAGCCAGGCCAGCGCCACAGCCAGCAGGCCGCCGCAGAAGGCGGCGGCGGAGATGCCGAAATAGCCCGCCCCCAGCAAAATCGCCACCGCCGCGCCAAAGCCCGCGCCGGTGCTGGCCCCCAGGATATCCGGGGACACCATGGGGTTGCGGAACATGCCCTGATAGCTGACGCCGGATACCGACAGCGCCGCCCCCACCAACACCGCCGCGCCGATGCGGGGCAGGCGGATTTCAAACAGCACCTTGCCCGTGCTCTTCTCCCAGAAGGGCTCACCGCCGGTCAGGCGGGTGAACAGCATCCGCAGCTGCTCCCAGGCGGAGATCTGATAGCGGCCCAGCTGCATGGACAGCAGCAGCACCAGCAGGAAGATCACCGCCAGCAGCGCGAAGCGGTGGGTATAGCGCTTTTCCTGTAACGTCATAGGGTGCTCCTTTAATTGCCGCGCACGATGTAGTAGGTGCCCGTGGCGGCGTCGTAGTAAAGCTCACCGGCCTTTTCCATGCCCTGGCTGTCCTGGCCCACGCTGGTGTCCTGCTGCATCTTGTCCAGCTCCTCTTGGGTCATGGCGGCGGCGTTGTCCTTGTCCACCAGCACGCTGCCGTCGGCGGCGTAGGTGGTGCCGCTGTCGGACATGGTGCCGCCGGAGGTGGAGATATCCACGTTCCAGTGGACGATCAGCGCCAGCATGATGCCCACCGCCAGGATCAGCATGGCGTCGGACAGGTTGGAGATATAGTTCATGGGGTTCACGTCCTCGCTGTCGAAGCGTCCCCCTCTTGTATGCAGGCGCTTCATCGGGCATTCTCCCCTTCCAGCACGCAGTCCATCAACGTCTCCAGATCCGCCATGTACCCGGCGTACCACCGGCGGCGCACCGTGGAGATCACCAGGCAGAAGGCCGCGGCGATCAGTCCGGCGATGGTGGTGTCAAAGGCCGTCAGCAGCGAGACGGACAGCGTATAGGTGTCGCCCTGGCCCAGGGCCATGATGCCGGGGCCCAGGGGGATCAGCGTGCCCATCAGGCCCAGCATAGGCGCCAGCTTGGACACCAGATCGGTGCACTTCAGGATGCCGTCATAGTGGCTCTGCTCCCGCTCCAGCAGGTTGGCGCCCAGGCTCTCCCGCATGGCGGCGTCAAACTCCGGATGCCGGGTCAGCTCCAGCAGGGCGTCCTTCTGGCGGCGCAGCAGGCCGCTCTTCTCGATGATCTCCGCTGCGCCGTTCTCCGCCGCGCGCAGCTCGTCCAGCAGGGCGGGCAGGGTGATGCGCATGTGCCGCCGCTCCCGGAAATACTCCACGGCCCACCAACCGATGGAGAACAGGGTAAAGGCGATGAACAGGATCAGTCCGATCACCACCGGCAACTCCATGGCGCTGGCGATGGCGCGCAGGATCTTATGAAAAACAGAACTCATTTATCTGGCCCTCTCTTTTTTGAAATAGATGGCTTCCGCCGCCGCGCCGCACAGGCATACGGCCAGCGCGCCCAGTCCGGTATACAGCAGGACGGCCCGGTTATCCTCCGGCTCCACCGTGGGGGCAGAATCCGCCTGATTCCGGGGCATCTCCGCCTGCTGTCCCTGGTTGCTGCCCAGCTGCTCCAGCAGGGCGCTCATCTCCGCCGACAGGCGGATCATCTGGGGCTGTCCGCCGCTCTGGGACGGCTCCGCCGCCGCGGTGGTGCCGCTGTTCTCTCCGCCGGTGGTCTCCTGGCCGGGTTCCTCCTCCGGCGGCTCCTCCACCGAGGCCGCCGCGTTCAGCGCCAAGCCCCCCATGTTGCCGCTGATGGAGGCCGTTCCCTCCTTCAGGATCGTATAGGAGATTTCCACCGTCACCAGGTCGCTGTAGGTGCTGTCGGGCGTCACCGTCCAGCTGTCGATCCGCAGCACGCCGCCGTCGGAGGAATCGAATTTCAGCAGCTGCTGCAAATTCTTCAGAATGGACAGATTGCCCACCGACAGCGTCATCGTGGTCTTGTGGGAGCCCACGGTGCCCTCCAGGGGCTGCATCTCCCTGACCACCTCCGGCTGGCCGTCCAGCGTCACGTTGACGGCGTAGACATACTTGGCCGTCTGATTGGTACGGCTCTCCATGGGGCTGGTCTGGCCGAACAGGAGGCGGAAGCGGTTGGCGGTGCCCATGGCGCTGTAATCGGGCCCGGTGTGCTCAGTGCCCACTTCGTACCGCACCCAGTTGTCCTCCAGCGCCAGCATGGGCCGCACCTCGACAGCGTACTGCCACGCCTCCGTGTCGTCATACTGACCGGTAAAGTTCCCCTCCTCGTCATAGATGGGGTACAGATGGGCGGGCAGATCGTCAAAATAGTACCGCCGGGACTGCAGCAGCTCTGCCAGGCTGAAGGAGGTAAAATACCCCGTCTCCTGATCCCGGGTATAGAAGTTCATGGACTGGATGTCGCTGATGTTGATGTTGGCATATTCCAGCAGATCGTCGATATAAAAGCCCCTGGCGGAGTCCACGATCACCTGATAGGTGCCGTCCTCGCCGACGCGCAGGAAGGAGTACGCCTGCTGGGCCAGCGGAAGGTCGCTCTCCAGCTGTGACCAGTGATAGGTGTCCACGTCCACATATTCGTCCGTGCTCATGCCGAAATAGCCCACCCGGATCCGCAGGTCATCGGTGGCGATGCCGGAGGCGCAGGCCGGCTGGGGCAGCAGCGCAAGCGCCGCCAGCAGCACTGCCAGCAGCCATTGCTTCAGTTGTCTGGTATGGTTTCTCATTTGTATGTCGAGCGGCTCAGCATGTCAGCCGCCTCCTCCGCTGAAAGGTCATCGTGCCAGAAGAGCCGGTAGAATTCCTGGGCCACTTCCGTCATGTCATAGTCATACAGGGCGGGATACAGCAGATTCCCCAGCCACCACACGCCCAGCACCCGGTTCACCGACGGCGGCGAGCTCATCCAGTTATAGGGCAGGTTGGGGATCTCGTAATACGCGCCGTTTTTCACGGCGGTCAGCTCCGACCATTCGTTGGTCTGCACCTCGTCATAGGGACCGCCGGCGGTCAGCAGGATCACGTCCGGGTCGCAGACGTAGACCTCCTCCAGGCTGACGGTGGTGCCGCCGCCTCGGTTGGTGACCTCCTCCGGCACGATGGCGTTGACCGCACCCACCAGGTCGATCACGTCCGCCTGGGAGGAGCCCGCCGCGTTGCAGGCAAGGCCGGTGGCGCCGGTGCCGTACAGCACCGTTTTCCGCTGACCCTCCGGGATCACGGCGGCGTTGGCCTGGGCCATGGCCACCGTCTCCTCGATGAACGCGGCCAGCGGCTCCGCCTCTGTCTCCCGGCCCAGCAGGCTGCCCAGCATCCGATAGGCCGCCGCCATGTCGTCCAGGTCGGCCTCAATAAACAGTGTGGGGATGCCGGTCTGCTTCTGGATGCGGTCCATATCGTCGGCAATGCTCTCCTTGGCGTCGCCCAGGTCGAGGATGACCTGGGGCTGTGCTGCGATCAGCGCCTCCATGTTCAGGCTGGCCTTGCTGCCGTAGAACTGACCGAAGGTGGGCAGATACCACATCTCCTCCGGAAAATAGGGCCGCTGCGCGGTGCTGGGGGAACTGCTCAGCCCCACCAGCAGGTCATAGGCGATGGGCATCAGCAGCATCTGGGCCGTGGAGCCGCTGGGCGCCACGCGGGTGATCTCCGCCGGCACCTCCACGCTTCGTCCGCTGGAATCGGTCACGGTCTTTGTCTCCACGCCCGCAAGCGGATCATAGCCCGTCTGGCTGCTGCCGCAGCCGCACAGCAGCGGCAGCAGCAGCGCCATCGCCAGCAGCAGGGCGGTCAGTTTTGTGTTTTTCGTCATTGCTTTTGTCTCCTTCCCGGCACAGATGTCCGGCAGCCGCGGTAACCGATGGCCTCCGACAGCTGCTGCGCCGCGGCGCTGACACAGGCCACGGCCCCCTCAAATTCCTGGGAGCGCACCTTGCGGAACAAGCCCACCACGCTCAGTGCGTAGCCCATATCGCCGCGGCGGTCATAGACCGGCGCGGAGACCGACCGCAGGCCGATCTTGTATTCGCCGTTTTCCACTGCGTAGCCGTCGGAGCGGATCTGTCCCAGCTCCCGCAGGATCTGCTCCTGCTCCACGATGGTGTGGGGCGTAAACGCCTCCAGCTGCTCCGCGCCGCTCAGAAAGGCTTTGGCCGATGCGTCCGACATGGCCGCCAGCAGCAGCTTCCCCTGGGAGGTGGCGTGCAGCGGCAGGTGCGTCCCGATCTCGGTGGTGACGTAGATGCCGCCGCCCATGGCGGTATACTGGTCGATGACCACCACGCTGCTGCCCTCGATGCGGCTCAGCAGCGCCGTGGCGTCCGTGTGGGCGGCCAGCTTCTCCAGATAGGGCCGCGCCACGCTGTTCAGCTCCCACGATGCCGATACGCCGCAGCCCCATTCAAACAGCCGCGTCCCCAGATAGTAGCGGCCATCGCTCTCCTGCCGGATGCAGTCGTAGCCGCGCAGGGTGTTCAGCAGGGCGTAGACGGTGCTCTTGGGATAGCCGGACGCCTGGCTCAGGCTCATCAGCGTCATGGGCGTGCGGGCCTGGTTGATGATGTCGATCAGCCGCAGCGCCTTGCCCAGGGACTTGACGCTGTCCCGTTTTTCCTGCTCCACAGCACGTCCTCCTCTCATCGTTCTCTTGGCCGCTCCGGGATCGGGCGGAAATCCGGCACCGCCGGAAGCCAGCCCTTGTCGCCCCGGGGCGTCCGGGGCGGCGGCGGGATCAGCCCGTCCCGCTCGCCGCTGTAAAAGGCGCGGTTGTTCTCGATCAGCTCATCCAGCGTCACGGGGCGGTAAAAATTGATATCCACCCCGGCGTTCAGCACGCGGGGCAGCTGCTTCAGCAGCTCGTACTCCTGGCCCCGTCCCTGGTGGATGTGGCCATGGATCATGTAGCCCCGCTTGCGGTAGATGATGGGGTAGTGACACAGCAGAATGTGCGTCTCCCCGTCGTCGATCTCGTTGAAGTCGGTGATCGTCTCAAAGTAGCGGTACAGCGACGCGGCATCCTCATACCCCGTGTCGTGGTTGCCCCGGATCAGGTGCTTGCGGCCCTTCAGACGGGACAGCAGCTCGTGGGGCACCCGCCCCTCGTTATAGCCGATGTCGCCCACCAGATACACGGTGTCCTCCGGCGACACCCGCTCGTTCCAGTTTCGGATCAGCGCCTCGTCCATCTCCTCCACCGCGGCAAAGGGCCGGGAGGACAGCAGCGGCGCGTAATGAAAATGAAGATCTGCGGTATAGAAAATCATGGACTCCCCTCCCCTGCACGTTATCTTTCTTCAGAATAACGCAGCTCACACAGAAAAGCGCTTCCACGCTTTTTGTATAGTGTATCGGAATCGGCTTTCCGCGTCAATCCCAATCGTTCAGCAATGCTGAATCTTTTCTTGCCATCTCGAATAAAAATGTGCGCTGCCGGAGAGCTTCCCCATGCGGAAAGCTCTCCGGCAGCGCACAGCGTGCGTATGGCCTCAGCGGACAAACACCAGCAGCTGCCAGAAGCCTGCCCAGAAGCCCCTTGCCCCGTTGACGGCGTACACGAACACCAGCACATACGCCAGATAGCCGGGAACGCAGCAGAACTTGAAGAGCTTACTGTTCCGCTTGATCCGCCCGTGGGTCGTCAGGCCCATCTCCACGCAGCGCTCCTGCACATCCTCGTGGTAGAGATGCACCATCCCCACCGCGCCCTTCCGGATACCGAAGGCGCAGACCAGCACCAGCAGCACTCCCAGGCCAAGGCCTTCCCATAAGACCTTCCCTATCATGATGATCCCCTCACTTTTTCAGAATTTCCACGATCTCGGCGAAGTCCTCCTTCGCCTCCTTGAAATACGGCAGCATGCAGTAGCAATGGGTCATTTTCGGGCGGGCTGTGACCGTATAGGGAACGTCCGCCCGCTGGCAGGCGTCCTCGAACTCCGGCAGTGCGCCGTAGAGCACCTCATCGGTGCTGTAATTAAAATGGATATCCCCCACGCCGGTGTAATCGCCCAGAGAGGGCGCCAGCATATAATCCGGCACGTCGTCCCGCCCATGGCACATGAGCTTTTCCCCCTTGGCCATGAAGGCGTAGTCGATGGCCACGTCCCGGCTGTTCAGGGCCTGCATCCGCAAACGCTCGGCGTCGTTCCAGGGTACCTCGCCGGGGGAGACGGCCACGATATGCCGGGGCTGGGGCAGCGGCGTGCCCAGGGCGCTGTTGTGGGCGGCCATCCCCAGAGCCAGCGCACCGCCGGAGGAGAAGCCGCAGTCCAGCACGGCGGCGTTCTCCGGGATCGTCAAAAACCGAAAGCCCCAGTCCGCCAGGGCGCGATGGCCCACATTCATCATGGAGACCATCAGCTTCCCGCCAAGTCCTGTGGGCCTGCGTGTATTCTCAAAAAAGGACATGGTACCGCTCCCCTCCCGCGCCGCGCTCCCGCCGCCCGGCAGTCAGTCAAGGCTAACCTATGGGCACGGTAGGAGTTAGTTCGCGCTAACTTATGATCTGCCCCCATTATAGTGACCCGGCAGCGGCCTGTCAAGGCAAAAATCCCGCACAAAAGCCGCCTTTTTTGATGCATATTTTTCATAAAACCCATAGGTATCATCTATAGGTTCAAATCACCTGCCGCGAATTTGGGCAAATTTACAACGACGCACCGTCCAGGACAAACTGCCGGAACTGCCGCACCGCGGGCGACTGAAACGCCCGGTCATCGCTGACCATATAGAAATTCCGCTCCCATACCGGCCGGACGATCTGGATGATCTTCACCTCCAGCCGCAGCAGCATCTCCATATAGGGCACCACCGCGATGCCGAAGCCGTGGGCCACCAGCCCGGCGATCACCTGATCCTCCTCGGTCTCATAGGCGATGTGGGGCCGCTCACCGATCTGGTCAAAGAGGCCGTCGATCACGTCCCGCAGGCCGCTGCCCTTGCTGAAATACACCTGGGGATAGGGCAGCGTGTCGGCCAGATCCACCGTGTGGAGCCGGGCCAGGGGGTGGTTCCGGGGCACGATCAGCACCAGATCCTGCTGCTCCACCGGGATAGAGGTGAAGCCCATCTCCGGCGCGGGCCGGGATGAGAACACCAGGTCGTACCGGTGGGCCTGTAGCCCCTCCAGAAGCTGACTGGTGACGCCGGTATGGAAGGTGAAGCGGATGTTCTTCTCCGGGTTGGCCGCCAGAAAGCGGGAGGCAAGGCCCGGCACGAAATCCACCCCCAGCGTCCGCAGCAGGCCCAGGCGGATCACGCCCTCGCCCCGGCCCACCCGGCGCAGAGCGTCCACCCCGTCGTCCAGGGTGTCCAGCGTCTGCTGGGCGCAGGTCAGAAACTGCTCACCGAAATGGGTCAGCGCCACGTTCCGGCCCCGTTTTTCAAACAGGGGCACCCCCAGCTCGCCCTCCATCTGGGCGATGGCGTGGCTGAGACTGGGCTGTGTGATGCACAGCTGTTCCGCCGCCCGGGTGTAATGCTGGGTGTGGGCCAGCTCCACAAAGTACCGCAAATGCAACAAATTCATACCGTTGTTCCTCCCTTTTCCTGCACTAAGTATACAACAAACCATAAAAGAAATCTATGGTTTTTATGGAAAAAATTGATTTGTTAATTCTTTGGCATTAGGGTACAGTGGAGCCAGACAACAAAAGCCGCGGCGCAAGCGGCAAGAAGGAGGCATCGAGCATGCATCTCTCAGGAACCACCACCATGCTGGGGCTGATGGGCACCCCGGTGGCACATTCCAAATCTCCGGCCATGTACAACCACTGCTTCGCCAAGTACGGCCTGGACTGGGCGTATCTGGTCTTTGACGTGACCCAGGAGCAGACGGGCGCGGCGGTGCAGGCCATCCGCACGCTGAATATGCGGGGCGCCAACGTGACCATGCCCTGCAAGAGCGCGGTGATCCCGTATCTGGACAAGCTGTCCCCGGAGGCGCAGGCCATCGGCGCGGTGAACGTCATCGTCAACGACGGCGGCGTGCTGACCGGGTACAACACCGACGGCATGGGCTACACCCAGAACCTCCGCCGCAGCGGCGTAGAGGTGAAGGGCAAGCGTATCGTGCTGTTGGGCGGCGGCGGAGCCGCCTCGGCCATTGCCGGTCAGGCGGCGCTGGAGGGTGCGGCGGAGATCGCGGTGTTCAACCGAAAGGACGAGTTCTGGCCCCGTGTGGAGCAGACGCTGGAAAACATCCGTAAGGCCGCACCGGAGTGCTCCCTCTCCCTCCACGATCTGGACGACGGGCGGGATCTTTACAAGACCATCCGCCGCTGCGACATCCTCTCCAACGCCACGCGAGTGGGTATGGCCCCGGATGTGGAGCGCAGCGTCATCACCGACCAGAGCTGCTTCCGTCCCGAGCTGGTGGTGACGGACGTGGTGTACGCCCCGCCGGAGACGAAGCTGCTGCAGGACGCCCGCGCCGCCGGATGCAAAACCTGCGACGGACTGGGCATGCTGCTGTGCCAGGGGGCCGAGGCCTTCCGGCTGTACAGCGGACTGGAAATGCCCATTGAGGAGATCAAAGAGCTTCTGTACACCTGACAACTGAAAATAACGAGAATAGAAAGGAACATCATCATGAACCAGACTGTGGAATCCCGCAAATACTATCCCACGGCGCTGGCCCTGTACATCACCTATTTCGTTCTGGGCGTGGCAGCCACCATTATGGGACAGTACAAGCAGAACTTCGCCGCCCTGTGGGGCGCGGCAGCACTGGCCGACGGCAGCTATGACGTCTCCGGCGTGGTGGCGGTCATCGCCGCCATCGGACTGGGCCGTCTCGTGGCCTTCCCCGTGGCCGGGCCTCTCAGCGATCGACTGGGGCGGCGGCTCTCCGCCCTGATCGGCTGCGGACTGTACGCCATCTTCCTGCTGGGCATCACCTTTGCCCCCAACCTGTATGTGGGCTACGCGCTGGCGGTGGTCAGCGGTATGGCAAACTCCTTCCTGGATACCAGCATCACCCCCTCCTGCATGGAGATCTTCAAGGAGAAGGGCACCATCGCCAACATCTTCACCAAGCTGTCCATCTCCATCGCACAGTTCCTGCTGCCCTTCGCCATCGGCTTTGTGGCGGCTCACGCCCTGCCCTTCCGCACCATCTTTATCGCCACGGCGGTCATCATCATCGCTGACGGCATCCTGCTGGCGTTCCTGCCCTTCCCGCCCTTTGAAAAGGTGGTGAAGATCAAGGGACAGAAGAAGGAGAAGATGCACTTCACCCCCGCGGCCATCGTGCTGGTGTGTCTGGGCTTCACCACCTCCACCACCTTCATGCTGTGGATGAACTGCAACCAGGAGTTGGGCACGCTGTACGGTCTGGCCGACCCCAGCAAGATCCAGTCCTTCTACTCCGTGGGCATCGTGGTGGCGCTGTTCGTCAGTGCGGCGCTGCTGAAGCGGAACGTGGAGCCCGCCAGGATCCTGGTAATCTATCCCAGTGTGGCGCTGGCGACGCTGGCCGCCATCTACCTCATCCAGAAGCCGGTCATGTGTCTGGCAGGCGGCTTCCTGCTGGGCTTCTTCGCGGCGGGCGGCGTGCTGCAGCTGGTGACGGCGGTGGCCAACGAGATGTTCCCCAAGAACCGGGGCGTCATCACCTCCATCGTGATGATCTCCTCCAGCGTGGCCAACTACATCGTCATCAGCGTGGCCGGTGTGCTGACCCGTGTAGGCGGCGCCAACGGCCCCCGGCTGGTGGTGCTGTTCAACATGGCGGTGACGCTGGTGGGCATCCTGCTGGCGGTGTACCTGAACATCTGCCAGAAGCGGGAGCGCGCCGCGCAGGTGCAGTAACATGAAAACACTGTTCTTTATCGGCTTCATGGGCGTAGGCAAGACCTCCGTCTCCGCCGCTCTGGGCCGTATGCTGAAGCTTCCGGTCATCGAGATGGATCAGCAGATCGCCCGGAACGAGGGCATGACCATCCCGGAGATCTTCGCCCAAAAGGGCGAGGGCCACTTCCGCCAGTGCGAAACGGCGCTGCTGGAGGGGCTGGCCGCCGAAAGCACCTGTCTGGTCTCCTGCGGCGGCGGGGTGGCCATGCGGCAGGAAAACGTGGCCGCCATGCGCCGCTGCGGCACGGTGGTGCTGCTGACAGCCCGGCCAGAGGTCATTCTGGATCGGGTCAAAGACAGCGACGAGCGGCCCCTGCTGCAGGGCAAAAAAATGTGGCGGACATCGCCGCCCTGATGGCCCAGCGCCGCGGCGCCTACGAGGTGGCTGCCGACGTGACCGTCGATACCTCGGATCTGACCATTGAAGAGGTCTGCCGTGCGGTACTGCGGCAGGTCAACGAAACCTAACACATCATACAAAATAATGTCATTTGAGGAGGAACCTACCATGTCTCAGAAGTATCCCATCACCATCAGCTCCTGGACCCTGGGCGACCAGTGCACCTTCGAGGAGCGCGTATCCGCCGCCAAGGAGGCGGGCTTTGAGGGCATCGGCCTGCGGGCGGAGACCTATGTGGACGCCCTGAACGAGGGTCTGTTCGACGCCGACATCCTAGCCATTCTGGACAAGTACGGCATGAAGGTCACCGAGGTGGAGTACATCGTCCAGTGGGCGGAGAACCACCGCTCCTATGAGCAGAAGTACAAGGAGCAGATGTGCTTCCATATGTGCCAGCTGTTCGGCGTGAACCACATCAACTGCGGGTTGATGGAGAACTACTCCGTGGAGCACACCGCCCAGAAGCTGCGCGAGCTGTGCCACCGGGCCGGGAAGTACACCATCGGCGTGGAACCTATGCCCTACAGCGGCCTGCCCGACATCAAGAAGGCGTGGACCGTGGTGAAGGCCTCCGGCTGCGACAACGCCAAGCTGATTCTGGACTCCTGGCACTGGGTGCGTGCTGGTCAGCCCTATGACCAGGCGCTGCTGGCGGACATCCCCGCCGAGAAGATCGTGGCCGTGCAGATCAACGACGTGCAGGCCCATCCCTACGCCAAGAGCATCCTCCGGGACGAGTCCATGCATGACCGCATGCTGCCCGGCACCGGCTACGGCGACACTGCAGGCTTCGTGAAGATGCTGCGGGACAAGGGCATCCAGCCCGCCGTCATGGGCGTGGAGGTCATCAGCGACGAAATTCTCGCCGCCGGCGTGGCCGCCGCGGCCAAGGCCAACTTCGACGCCACCCGCGCCGTGCTGGCCCAGGCATGGCCCGAGGTGCTGGAACAGTAAACAATATCGACGATATATAGGAGGATCATATCATGGAAAGCAGAATTTCCGGACATACCAAGCTCTTTTGCCTGATCGGCTCCCCGGTGGGACACTCCGGCTCCCCCGCTATGTACAACTACAGCTTCCAGCGCACCGGCCTCGACGCCGCGTATCTGGCCTTCAACATTCCTCTGGAGCAGACCGAGGCGGGCGTACAGGCCCTCAAGACCCTGGGCGTGGGCGGCTTCAACATCACCATGCCCTGCAAGACCGCCGTGGCGGCCTATCTGGATGAGCTGTCCCCCGCCGCACGGCTCATCGGCGCGTGCAACACCGTCACCGTCAGCGAAGACGGCAAGCTGACCGGCCACAACACCGACGGCGTGGGCTTCGTCCGCAACCTCCACGAGCACGGCATCGAGGTGAAGGGCCAGCGTCTGGTGGTGCTGGGCGCGGGCGGCGCGGCCACCGCCATCTGCGTGCAGGCGGCGCTGGACGGCGCGGCGGAGATCGCCATCTTCAACCGTGACGACGAGTTTTACGCCAACGGCCAGCACACCGTGGAAAAGCTGGCCCAGGCCGTCCCCGGCTGCAAGGCATCCATTACGCCGCTGGAGAACAGCGCCGCGCTGGCCGAGGCGGTGAAGGGCTGCGACATTCTGGTAAACGCCACCAAGGTGGGCATGAAGCCCCTGGACGGCGAGACCCTCATTGACCCCTCCCTGTTCCGCGCCGATCTGGTGGTGGCGGACACGGTATACAACCCCCGCGAGACCCGCATGATCCAGGAGGCCAAGGCGGCGGACTGCAAGGCCGCCGTGGGCGGCATCGGCATGCTGCTGTGGCAGGGCGTGGCGGCCTTCAAGCTGTTCACCGGCAAGGATATGCCCGCCCAGGAAGTGCTGGAGAAGTTCTTCTCCTGACGCGATTTTGAGGAAGTGAGGTGCGATGATGAAATTCCCGACCATGTTTTCTCCCGTGCAGATCGGCACGGTGACGGTTCCCAACCGCTTTGTGGTGCCCCCCATGGGCAACAACCTTGCCAACACCGACGGCACCCTCAGCGACCGTTCCCTGTCCTACTATCAGGCCCGGGCCAAGGGCGGCTTCGGCCTGATCACCATCGAGTCCACGGTGGTGTACCGGGAGGCCAAGGGCGGCCCCCGGAAGCCCTGTCTGTTCTCTGACGACACGGTGGAGAGCTTCCGCCGTGTGGCGGACGCCTGCCACGCCTACGGCGCCAAGGTGTCCATCCAGCTGCAGCACGCGGGCCCCGAGGGGAACTCCGCCCTGACGGGCTATCCCCTGAAGGCCGCCAGCGCCATGCCCGCCTCGGCGGGCCGGGAGATCCCGGAGGCGGTGTCCAATGAGGAGGTCTACCGCATCATCGAGTGCTACGGCGACGCGGCACGCCGGGCCCAGCAGGCCGGTATCGACATGGTGGAGGTACACTGCGCCCACGGGTATCTGGTCAGCACCTTCATCTCCCAGCGCACCAACAACCGCACCGACGAGTTCGGCGGCTGCTTTGAAAACCGCATGCGCCTGCCCCGGCTCATCATCGAGAACATTCGCCGCAAGACCGGCGGCAACCTGCCCATCCTGTGCCGCATCAACGCCTGCGACGAGGTGGAGGGCGGCCAGAGCGTACAGGACGCGGCGGCGGTGGCGGCCTATCTGGAGCAGGAGTGCGGCGTGGACGCCCTGCATGTGACCCGCGCCGTCCACCTGCATGACGAGTTCATGTGGGCACCCGGCGTCACCCACGGCGGCTTCAACGCCGATCTGGTGACGGAGATCAAGCGGGCGGTATCCGTTCCCGTGATCGCCGTGGGCCGGTTTACCGAGCCCCAGTACGCCGAGCTGCTGGTGAAGCAGGGCCGGGCCGACCTGATCGCCTTCGGCCGCCAGAGCATCGCTGACCCGGAGCTGCCCGCCAAGGCCCGGAACGGCCAGCTGGAGACGCTCTCTCCCTGCATCGGCTGTCTGCTGGGCTGTGTGCCCAACATGTTCGCCGGTAAGCCCATCACCTGCGCGGTGAACCCCTGCGTGGGCCGTGAGTGCGAGCTGTCCCCCGCTCCGGAGAAGAAGCGCGTCACCGTGGTGGGCGGCGGCCCCGGCGGCCTGTACGCCGCGTGGGCCTGCGCCGTCCGCGGCCATCAGGTGACGCTGGTGGAGAAGGCCAGCGAGCTGGGCGGCAACTTCCGCATCGCCGCCTATCCCACCGGCAAGGGCCAGCTGACCGAGGCCATCCGCTCCATGATCGTCAAGTGCCAGCAGGCAGGCGTCGATCTGCGCTGCGGCGTGGAGGCCGAGGAGATGCTGCTGCGCTCCCTCGCCCCCGACGCCATCATTCTGGCCACCGGCTCCACGCCCCTGATCCTGCCCATCCCCGGTCTCTCCGACTGCGGCTATGTGACCGCCCAGGACATGCTGGACGGCAAGGCCCAGATGGGCAAGTGCGTTCTGGTGGTAGGCGGCGGCATGGTGGGCTGCGAGGCCGCCGAGTATCTGGCCGAGCGGGGCCATCAGGTGGCAGTCATCGAGATGAAGGACGTCATCGCCGCCGACGTGACCCCGGAGAACCGCCGCTACATGTTCGAGAATTTCAAGGAGAACCACGTCCTGCTGCGTCCCGGTGCCAAGGTGACCCAGTTCTACACCGACGGCGTGGACTACGCCCTGGCGGACGGCTCCACCGGTTCCCTGCGGGGCTATGACAACATCGTGCTGGCCATGGGCTCCCGCTCCAACACCGCCCTGAAGGACACCGCCGAGAAGGTGGCCGGCCAGGTGCTGGTGATCGGCGAGGCCGCCAAGGCCCCCGGCAACGCCGTTCTGGCCACCGGCGACGCCCTGGAGGCCGCGCTGCAGATCTGAGCGATATCACCATCTTTGATCAGCAAGGGCAGCTTTGTCTGCCCTTGTTGATCCCGCACCGCCGTCCGTTTCAGAAGCAAAGCCCCGATCTGCGTTTGCAGATTGGGGCTTTTTCTTTTATGACCGCTTCCGGCCCACAGACAGCGCCGCGCAGAGAGCAGATACGCGCCCTTCTCACAGCAGCGTCTCCCGCTGGGCCATCAGCTCGTCGATGAACACCCTGGCCGCCAGCGGCAGGGTGCGGCGATCCTTGGTGACCACGGCCAGCGTGCGGATGATGGGCGGCTGGATAGGAAGTGACACCACATCATAGTTGGTTTTGTGCAGCACCAGTTCTGTCAGGACAGAAACACCCATTCCCTGCTCCACCATGGACAGAAGGGAATAGTCATCATGCACCCGCAGCCGGATGTTCGGCGTGATACCCGCCGCGGCAAAGGCTTCCTCCACCTCGCCGTAGGCACCGCTCTCCACCAGCAGAAACGGCTCCCCCGCCAGTTCCTCCAGCGTCACCGCCGTTTTCGCCGCCAGCGGATGAGCGGCAGGCACCACCGCACGGAACGCACCGGACTTGACCACCATCATCTCCAGTCCCTTCACCGCCTGGGGATTCACAAAGCCGAAGTCCACCGCGCCGTTGCGTATCCACTCCTGAATACTGGAATAATCCCCCTGATGCAGCACGATCTGCACGTTGGGATGCTTCTCCCAGAAGGCGAGGATCACCTGGGGCAGCCAGTGGGCCGATACGCTGGACACCGTGCCGATGCGGACAATGCCGGTCGCCAGCCTGTGCCTGTGGTGCACCATCTTGTAACACAAACCAACCCTCTCTTCCATCACTTTCTCATCCTCTCCCCCGCAAAAAGGACCGGCCTGCGGCAC
>USAT01000021.1 GCA_900552725.1 uncultured Eubacteriales bacterium
ATTGCTTATCGCAGTAAGAAGAGAAATAGTTACTTGGTCTCGCCGTGCAGCTTCTTCTGCAGCCAGTCCTTGCCGTCCACATAGCGGGACACGATGAAGGACACCACATAGTCGCCGGCGGAGTTGACCATGGTGGCAGGGGGATCCACCAGGTTGCCGATGGCCAGGGCGATGGGGTAGGCCACAGCCAGCTGGTCGGGGAAGAAGATGGTGCACACCACCAGCTCGCCGGTGCCGCCGCCGCCGGGGATACCGCTCATAGCCACGGAGGAGAACACCGCCACAATGATGGCCAGGATGGCCTTGTCGGTGGAGAAGTCCATGCCGAACACGCTGAACAGGAACGCCACCTTGATGATGGCGGACATGGCGGAGCCGTCCATATGCATCGTCGCGCCCATGGGCAGCACGATGTCGCTGACATCCTTGCTGATGCCGGTCTCCTCGGCCACCTCCATGTTGGTGGGGATGGTGGCCACGCTGGAGCAGGTGCCGAAGGACACCGCCGCGGGCCGGAACAGCTTGGAGAACATGATCTTTGCGCCGCCTCTGCCGCCGCCGAACCGGGCATAGATGGGGAAGAAGATGAACATGTAGGCGAAGCTCATCACATAGTAGATCACCAGCGTGCGGCTGTAGTCGCGGATCAGCTCGGGGCCGTAGGTAGCCACCAGGCTGGCAAAGAAGCCGAAGAAGCCGACGGGTGCGTAGTAGGTGATGATCTTCACGGTCTTCATGATGCAGTTGGTGATGTCCTCCAGGAACTGGGCCGTCTTGGTCTCCGGACCGCCGCTCATCTGCACGCCGAAGCCGAACAGAACGGCCGCCACGATCAGGGGCAGGATGGCCCGGCGGCTCAGCAGCTCGGTAAAGTCAGGCTTGGTAAAGAAGTTGACGATCATATCGCCGAAGCCCAGCGCTTCGCCGACCTCTCCCTCCACGATGGTATAGCTGCCGTCCACCAGCGGGAAGATGCGGCACACGATGTACATCAGCACACCGGCGATGGCGGCAGTGATCAAAAACGTTGCAATGGTCACGCCCATGATCTTGCCAGCCCGCTTGACGCTCTTCATGTTGGCGATAGCGGAGCTGATGGAGCAGAACACCATCGGCACCACCACGCAGAACATCATGTTGATGAACACGGTGCCCAGGAATTCGATCTTCTTACCGAAGGACGGCGCAAAAGCGCCCACCAGACAACCGGCCACGATGCCTGTCAGCATACACAGTATAAAGCCGTAGCTCTTCAGAAAGTTCTTCATTTCAGTCCTCCTTGTTCACACACAGGTTTGGTACCCCTATTATATAAGCATTTTTTCAAATGTAAATCGGAAAAATTGCCTTTGCATATGGCAAATCCTGCTATCCGGCCGATGGCGCGCGGCCGAACTGCTTCTTATACGCCCGGGAGAAGGTGGAGTACTCCTGATAGCCGCACCGCAGCGCTGCCTCGCCCGAGGGTACTCCCTGCTCCAGAAGCTGTTGGGCCAGCAGCAGCCGCTTCTCCGTCAGATAGCCGTGGATGGTGTAGCCCGTCTCGTCCCGGAACCGCCGCATCATGTGATACTTGCTGATGTAGAACCGCTCCGCCAGCTGGTCAATGGACAGCCCCTCCGTCAGATGGGCGTTCAGGTATTGCAGGATGGCCACGATCTTGCTGTCTCCCGCCGCGGCGCTGACGGTGTCGCCCGCCAGGGAGACCCGGTTCACCTCCACCATCAGTTGGGTGAACAGCGCCCGCCGCAGCAGCGCCGCGCCGAAGCCCTCCTCCTGCTGGGACTGCTCCAGCAGCGTGAACAGCTCCCGCACCCGTCCCGCTCCGGCGTGATAGACGTAGCGGAAATCCCGCTGGGCCTGCCGGAAGCAGGTGTCCAGTGAGCTGCCCTCGCTGGACAGCTCCTGCAGATACTCCGGCGAGATGTACAGGATCACCCGCTCATAGAAGTCGCCCCGCTCCACCACGGGCCGGTGGATGCTGCCCCGGCCCACCAGCACATAGTCTCCCGGCTGCAGGGTGTACCGCTCGCCCTCGATGGCGTATCCGGCCCGCCCCGCCAGCAGCATGATGATCTTGTGAAAGCTGTGATAGTGATAGGCGATCTCCTCGTGCCGGTCGTCCGCCAGATGGAACAGCCGGAACGGCTCGTTCAGATAGCCCCTCTTTTCATAAGGTAAAGGCTCCATGCCGCACCTCCCGCACTTTTTGCTGTTATCTTATCACATACTATGCAAAAAGTGCAATTCCTATTTCAGAGATTTTTCTGCATCTTACGGAATATACGCATAAATATTCATTTATACATATTCGATATTGGCGAAAGTGCTGCGAAAAACAGAAAAACCGGTGAAATAAAGAAGCAAAACCACCAAAAACACCAAAGGTGATGAAAAAATATTCAAAAAACAGTTGACTTATATGCATAATGGGTGTATAGTATCCACTGTCAACAGGAGTTGACCACTCGTATCGTTCCTCCGCCTCCGGAAACAGGAAGGCCGGAGCGGAGCCAACAAAGTATTTTGAAAGGAAATGAAAAAGATGAAAAAGTTTCTGGCATTGATGCTGGCCATGCTGATGGCGCTGAGCCTGGTGGCCTGCGGCGGCGGTAATAACGCTGCTGACGATAACAACGCAAACGGCGACGCTGCCAACACCGACGAGTCTCTGGTGGTTCTGGAGAACGTGGTGGACTGGGGCGAGACCGAGCCTTACCGTGTTCTGGTGCAGAAGGGCGACCCCAAGGGCCTGCTGGAGGGCATCAACAAGGCCATCGCTGAGCTGACCGCCAACGACGGCGCCCTGATCAAGGAGATCGAGAACAAGGTCGCCTCGCAGGAGACCTACACCCCCGACGCTGTGGCCTCCGACCTGGCTCCCGCCGATGACGCCGCCGCTTCCAGCGACAAGCCCGTCCTGGTGCTGGGCACCAGCCCCGACTATCCTCCCTATGAGTTCTTTGCCGACGCCGCTATGACCGAGTATGCCGGCATCGACGTGGAGGTCGCCAAGTACATTGCCGACTCCATGGGCATGGAGCTGCAGATCGAGTCCATGAACTTCGATAACCTGGTCACCTCTCTGAGCAACGGCGACTTCGACATGGTGCTGGCCGCCTGCGAGTACACCGAAGAGCGTGCTCTGGCCTGCGACTTCTCCGATCCCTACTACACCGACCTGCCTCCCGTCATTCTGGTGAAGGCTTCCGACGCTGACAAGTACAAGACCGTGGACGATATCAACCAGGCTTCCGTCATCATCGGCGCCCAGAAGAACACCACCAAGGCCATGGCCGCCGCCGATATGTTCCCCGAGGCTGCCAACGGCATGGTGCTGGAGTCCCTGGTCCCCACCCTGGTCACCGAGCTGAAGAACGGCACCATCGACCTGCTGGTGCTGGACGGCAACGTGGGCCTGAGCTACGTCGGCTGATAAACCCCGTGATCTTACCGCAAACGTGCAGAGCCTCGGCTTTGCACGCTTGCGTGCGCTTTAGGCCCCAGAACATGTGAAAGGATGCTTCGTCTATGTCGTGGAATGATCTGTTTGTGAATATGGACAACACAAACTTCTTCAATTTCTCGTTCCTGCCCAAGTATGGCTCCGCCTTTGTCCGAGGCTTTGAATATACGCTGCTGCTGGCCGTGGTCTCCGTGCTGCTGGCAGTGATCCCCGCTCTGCTGCTGGCCATGATGCGCCTCAGCAAGGTCAAGCCCATCAAATGGTTTGCCGGCGCGTACATCGCGGTGTTCCGCTCTACCCCCATGCTGGTGCAGCTGTCCATCATCTACTTCGGACTGTTCCACTACATCACGCTGCCCCGCACGCTGCTGTTCGGCTTCATCGCCATCAACCGCTTTATCCCCGGCGTGGTGGCCCTGGCCCTGAACAGCTCCGCCTATGTGGCCGAGATCTTCCGTGCCGGTATTCTGGCGGTGGATAAGGGCCAGACCGAGGCCGCCCGCTCCCTGGGCCTGTCCGGCTGGCAGTCCATGCGCCTGGTGGTGCTGCCCCAGGCCATCAAGAACGTGCTGCCCGCCCTGGCCAACGAGGTGGTCACCATGGTGAAGGAATCCTCCATCTGCTCCGTGCTGGGCATGGCGGAGATCATGTACACCGCACAGACCGTCTCCGGCAACTCGTATATCACGCTGGCCCCCTATGTACTGGCCGCGTTGGTCTATTTCTGCATCAACTACCCGGCCTCCAAGGCGATCGAGGCCATCGAAAGGAGAATGCGTCGTGGCGACAAGCAGTAAAGTCCTTATTTCCGTGCAGCATCTGGTAAAGGAGTACAATCACGGCTCCGTCCATGCCCTGAACGACTGCAATCTGGAGATCAAAAAAGGCGAGGTGGTGGCCATCATCGGCCCCTCCGGCAGCGGTAAATCCACCCTGCTGCGCAGCCTGAACCTGTTGGAGCAGCCCACCTCCGGCGCCATCTATTTTGACGGCGTGGATCTGGCGGACAAGTCCGTGGATATCAACCTCCACCGCCAGAAGATGGGCATGGTGTTCCAGCACTTCAACCTGTTCCCCCACAAGACGGTGCTGCAGAACATCACCATGGCGCCCGTCACACTGAAGAAGAAAACCGCCGCCGAGGCGGAGGCACAGGCCAAGTCCCTGCTGGAGCGTATCGGTCTGGCCGACAAGGCGGACGAGTATCCCAACATGCTCTCCGGCGGACAGAAGCAGCGTATCGCCATCGTCCGCGCCCTGGCCATGGATCCGGAGGTCATGCTGTTCGACGAGCCTACCTCCGCCCTTGACCCCGAAATGGTGGGCGAGGTGCTGGATCTGATGCGGGACCTGGCCAAGGAGGGCATGACCATGGCAGTGGTGACCCACGAGATGGGCTTCGCCCGCGAGGTGGCCGACCGTGTGGTGTTCATGGCCGACGGCAAGATCCTGGAGGAGGGTGCTCCCGCCGACCTGTTCGACCACCCGCAGGATCCCCGTCTGCAGGATTTCCTCAGCAAGGTGCTGTAAAAAACGTGAAAGACCGGTATCCGAAGGATGCCGGTCTTTTCTGCTGCTCGTAGATTTTCGCCATTTTTCTTGCCCGGTTTTCTTGTGTTGCAAAGGGGAGTGTGGTATAATATCTTGATTAAAAATCGCCCTGTGCACCGTGCCGGGCGAAGGAGGTACCTTTGGAACGAAAAAACGTCGTCCTGACTGACGCGGACATGAGCCGCCAGCGGGAATTCACCGAAAAAATAAAAGAGCTGCACCAGCAGCGCGGCAAGACCGTCCGCGCGCTGGTGGACACCTTCGGCTGCCAGCAGAACGTGGCCGACAGCCAGCACATCATGGGCATGCTGGAGGCCATGGGCTGCGAATTCGTCACCGAGCCTACCCAGGCGGACATCATCGTGCTGAACACCTGCGCCATCCGCGACCACGCGGAAAAGCGGGTCTATGGCAATCTGGGTGCCCTGACCCACACCAAGAAGGCCAACCCCGAGCAGATCATCTGCCTGTGCGGCTGCATGGCCCAGCGGCCCGAGGTGGCGGAAAAGGTGCGCCAGTCCTACCGCCATGTGGATCTGGTATTCGGGCCCCAGGCCCTGTGGAAGTTCCCGGAGCTTCTCTGGCAGGTCTATACCCGCCGGGGCCGAGTGTTCTCCGTGGAGGACGAGCACGGCTCCATTGCCGAGGGTATGCCGGTGGTCCGTGAGGGCCGCACCCGCGCGTGGGTCAGCATCATGTACGGCTGCAACAACTTCTGCTCCTACTGCATCGTGCCCTATGTCCGGGGCCGGGAGCGCAGCCGCGACCCGGAGCAGATCATCCGCGAGGTGCGAGAGCTTGCCGCCGAGGGGTACAAGGAGATCACCCTGCTGGGCCAGAACGTCAACTCCTACGGAAAAGACCTGGGCACCGGCTACGACTTTGCCGATCTGCTCTCGGCGCTGGACGAGATCCCCGGCGACTATCTGATCCGCTTCATGTCCTCCCAGCCCAAGGACGCCAGCTTCAAGCTGTTCGACACCATGGCCCGGTGTAAGCATGTGGCCAAGCAGCTCCACCTTCCGGTGCAGTCCGGCTGCGACCGGGTGCTGCGGGCCATGAACCGGCCTTATGATAAGGCCCGGTATCTGGAGCTCATCACCTACGCCCGGAAGGTCATGCCGGAGCTGGTGCTGACCAGCGACGTGATCATCGGCTTCCCCGGCGAGACGGAGGCCGAGGCCATGGAGACCGTGGCCCTGGTGGAGCAGGTGCGGTTTGACGCCCTCTTCACCTTCATCTTCTCTCCCCGGCCCGGCACCCCTGCCGCCAAAATGGACGACCCCGTCCCCCGTGCGGAAAAGCAGGTGTGGTTCGACCGGCTGTGCGACGCCCAGAACAAGATCTCCGAGGAGATCCACGCCCAGTATGTAGGCCGCACCCTCCGCTGCCTCATCGACGGCCAGAGCGACGACAGCCGCTGGCCCCTGACCGCCCGCACCGCCGGAGGACGGCTGGTGCATCTGGTGGGCGACAAGGCCGCCATCGGCACCTATCACGACGTAAAGATCACCGACAGCAACACATGGGCGCTGTTCGGCGAGATGGTATAAATTTGAAAGGAGTCCCCCTATGGCAGAACTGACCCCCATGATGCAGCAATATCTGCAAATAAAGGAACAGAACCAGGACGCCATCCTGTTCTTCCGTCTGGGTGACTTCTATGAGATGTTCGGCGCGGATGCCAAAACGGCATCCCGCGAGCTGGATCTGACGCTGACCAGCCGGGACAAGAGCAAGGACAAGCCAGCCGAGGAGCGGATGCCCATGTGCGGCGTGCCCTACCACGCGGCGGACGCCTACATCGCCCGGCTCATCGCCAAGGGCTATAAGGTGGCCATCTGCGAGCAGACGGAGGATCCCGCCCAGGCCAAGGGCCTGGTGAAGCGGGACATCATCCGCGTGGTGACCCCCGGCACCGTCATCGACAGCGCCTGTCTGGAGGAGGGCCGCTCCAACTTCTGCGCCGGTATCTATCTGGACGACGATTACGCCGCCCTGTGCGCCTGCGACATCACCACCGGCAAGGCCCACGCCACCGCCTTTTCCGGCGGCGAGCGGGTGAAGCAGCTCATCAACGAGCTGGGCCGCTTCTCCCCCGCCGAGGCGGTGGTCAACGACGCCGCCTTCTTCGACGAGACGCTCCACGGCTTCCTTCAGGACAAGCTGAACTGCCATCTGGAGAAGCTGCCTTCCGGCCGCTTCCAGATGGAGCCCTCCGAGCGGCTGATCCGCCGCCAGTTCGGCGACGACGCGCTGCACCGCCTGCCCCGGGATAACCCGGCGGTGTTCCTGGCGCTGGGCGCGCTGCTGAGCTACCTGCACGAGACGCAAAAGACCGACCTCTCCCATGTGGACGATTTGGAATACTACCGCCGGGGCCAGTTCATGGAGCTGGATCTGACGGCCCGGCGCAACCTGGAGCTGACCGAGACCCTCCGGGGCAAGGAGAAGAAGGGCAGCCTCCTGTGGGTACTGGACAAGACGAAGACCGCCATGGGCGGCCGCATGATGCGCTCGTGGCTGGAGCGGCCCCTGCTGTCCGTCACGGAGATCGACCGGCGCAGCGCCGCCGTGTCGGCCCTGGTGGAGCACACCGTAGCGCGTGAGGAGCTGATATTGACCCTGCAGGGCATCTCCGACATGGAGCGCCTGGTGGGCCGCATCGTATACGGCACGGCGGGCGGCCGGGATCTGGTGTCCCTCCGCACCGCCATGGAGCGCCTGCCCCAGATCAAGGCCCAGCTCTCCTGCTTTGAAAAGGGCCGCCTGCACCAGTTGAACGAAGAGTTGGACGATCTCAACGATCTGGCCGCCCTCATCGGCCAGACGCTGGTGGACGAGCCCCCCTTCTCCGTCCGCGAGGGCGAGTTTATCCGGGACGGCTTCCACCCGGAGGTGGATCGCCTGCGCGGCATCCTCCACGGCGGCAAGGACGTGATCGTCCGCATGGAGGCCGCCGAAAAGGAAAAGACCGGCATACGCACCCTGAAGATCGGCTACAACAAGGTGTTCGGCTACTATATCGAGGTGTCCAACTCCTTCAAGGATCAGGTGCCGGAAAGCTACATCCGCAAGCAGACGCTGGTGAACGGCGAACGCTACATCACCCAGGAGCTGAAGGACTTAGAACACGACATCCTCTCCGCCAGCGACCGGGTGACGGCATTGGAATACCAGCTTTTTACCGAGCTGCGGCTCCATATCGCGGAGCAGGCGGCGCGGGTGCAGCGTGCCGCCGCCATTGTGGCGGAGCTGGACGCCCTGTGCTCCCTGGCCGCCGTGGCGGTAAAGAACAACTACTGCTGCCCCGTGGTGGACGAGTCCGGCGTCATCGAGATCCACGACGGCCGCCATCCGGTGGTGGAGCAAATGCGCCGCGACAGCATGTTCGTCCCCAACGACACCTATATGGGCGCCAAAGACGACCGGGTGGCCATCATCACCGGCCCCAACATGGCCGGTAAATCCACCTATATGCGTCAGGTGGCGCTGATCGTGCTGATGGCGCAGATCGGCTCCTTCGTTCCCGCCCGGGCCGCCCGCATCGGCGTGGTGGACCGTATTTTCACCCGCATCGGCGCCAGCGACGACCTGTCCGCCGGACAGTCCACCTTCATGGTGGAGATGACGGAGGTCAGCGACATTCTCAAGTCCGCCACGGCGGACAGCCTGCTGATCCTGGACGAGATCGGCCGGGGCACCTCTACCTTCGACGGTATGTCCATCGCCCGCGCCGTGCTGGAATACTGCGCCGACCCGAAAAAGCTGGGGGCCAAGACCCTGTTCGCCACCCACTATCACGAGCTGACGGCGCTGGAGGGTGAGCTGCCCGGCGTCCGCAACTATAACATCGCCGTCCGCACCCGGGGCGAGGATATCATCTTCCTGCGGAAGATCATCTCCGGCGGCGCCGACCGCAGCTACGGCATCGAGGTGGCCAAGCTGGCGGGTTTGCCCAAGCAGGTACTGACCCGTGCCCGGCATATTTTACAGGAGCTGGAGGACGAGGCGGGCAAGCCCCACGCCGCCCCGGTGGAGAGCGACCAGGTATCCTTGGAGGCCCTCAGCGAAAGCGCGGTCATCGACCAGCTCCGCCGCGCCCAGGTGGACACCCTCAGCCCCCTGGAAGCGCTGAATTTACTGTATGAATTGAAAAACAAACTGGCATGAAATCTGACGATTTCATTGCCAAAAGGGATTGCGGCCGACTGCGCGTGTCCTTCGGACACACTGGCGGCCGAGAAGAATTTTTCTGACGCACATGTCGTCAGAAAAATGATTCGATTTTTTCGCGGCGTCCGCGCCGCGAACTCTGCGAGGCTTTCGGGCCGACAGAGTCGTCGGCCCCTACGCAGACCCACCCATAGCCAATTATCACAAGGAGGAACCATGCCGCAGATCCAATGTTTGCCGCCCCATGTGGCGGATCTTATCGCCGCCGGTGAGGTGGTGGAGCGTCCCGCCAGCGTTATGAAGGAGCTGCTGGAGAACGCCATTGACGCGGGCGCGTCCGCCATCGTGGCGGAGATCGAGCGCGGCGGCCTGACCTATATCCGCATCACCGACAACGGCTGCGGCATCCCGGCGGAGCAGCTTCCCACCGCCTTCCTGCGCCATGCCACCAGCAAGCTCCGCTCCGCCGCCGACCTGGCGGCCATCGGCACGCTGGGCTTCCGGGGCGAGGCGCTGGCCGCCATCGCCGCCGTATCCCGGGTGGACATCTTCTCCCGCTCCGCAGGCGAGGACATGGGCGCGGCGCTCCATCTGGAGGGCGGCATCCCCGGCCAGACGGAGCCCACCGGCTGCCCGGAGGGCACCACCATCTGCGTCCGCGACCTGTTCTATAACACCCCCGCCCGGATGAAGTTCATGAAGAAGGACAGCGCCGAGGGCACCGCCGTGTCCGGCGTGGTGCAGCATCTGGCCCTGAGCCACCCCGACGTGTCCTTCAAGCTGATCCGCGACGGGCAGGAGGTGCTGCACACCCCCGGCGACGGGCAGCTTCTCTCCGCCGTCTACGCCGCCATGGGGCGGGACTTCGCCCTGGGCCTGCTGCCCATCTCCGGCAGCGGCGGCGACGTGAAGGTAGAGGGCTTCGTCACCAAGCCCCTCAACGGCCACGGCAGCCGGGGCAAGCAGGTGTTCTTCGTCAACGACCGGTTCGTCAAGTCCCAGCTTCTGACGGCGGCGCTGGAGGAGGCGTACAAGAATCAGCTCCTCAAGGGCCGCTTCCCCGGCTGCGTGCTGCATGTGACGCTGCCCACGGACATGGTGGACGTGAACGTCCATCCCGCCAAGACGGTGGTGAAGTTCGTGTCCGACAAGACCGTGTTCGACGCGGTATATTACACCATCCTGGACGCTCTCAACGCCGAAAAGGCCCCGCAGCGGGCGGAAAAGGAGCCGTCCTTCTTCCAGAAAATGACCGCCCAGGAGTTCAAGGCCAAGGCCGCCGCTCCCGTGGAGGAGAAAAAGCCCCTGGGCAGCTTCGTCTCCCGTCCCGCCGCCCCGGCCACGAAAAATGTCATCCGGGACAGCGTCCCCGCCATGGCCCAGCGGCCCCACAGTGCCGAGACGGTCTACGTCCGGGACGTGGCTGCCCAGCCGGAGCAGCCCATCGTGACGGCCTCACCCCTGACGGGCCGCACCTATGAGATCACCCCGCCCGAAAAGGCGGAAAATCTTCCGGAGGCACCCCAGGCGGAGCCGGTGCAGGAGGCCATCCCCATGCCCCAGGAGCCGGAGCAGCAGACCATGGAGCCGGTGAAGGAGGCCCCGTGGCGCATGGTGGGCGAGGTGCTGAAAACCTACATCATCTGCGAGGATGACCGCGACAACGTGTGGCTCATCGACAAGCACGCCGCCCACGAGCGGCTGCGGTTCGACGCCCTGAAGGCCAGCCGCCAGCCCCTGATGGCCCAGCCGCTGCTGACGCCCGTCACCGTGGAGCTGGAGGCGGAGGCCTACGCCGCCGCCCTGGACAACCTGTCCCTTTTGCAGGAGTTTGGCTTCGAGTGCGAGGACTTCGGCGGCGGCACCGTGCTGATCCGCGAGGTACCGGCGGATATCCTGGCGGCGGACGCCGCCGTGACGCTGGAGGAGCTGGCCCAGAAGCTGGCCTTGGGCCGCGCCGACCCGGAGGGCGCGCGGGACGAGCTGCTGCACACCATGGCCTGCAAGAGCGCCATTAAGGCCGGCATGACCACCGACGCCGCCGAGCTGGCGGCCCTGGTGGAAAAGGTGCAGTCGGGAGAAATTCTCTACTGCCCCCATGGCCGTCCGGTGAAGTATAAGCTGAGCAAATACGACATCGAGAAGATGTTCAAGCGCGCATAGTATCAAGGAGTAATTTCAATGGCCACAGTGCTTTGCGTGGTGGGCCCCACCGCCACCGGAAAAACGAAAATGGGCGTGGCCCTGGCCAAGCGCTTCAACGGCGAGGTGGTCAGCGTGGATTCCATGCAGCTCTACCGGGGCATGACGGTGGGTACCGCCGCGCCCACGCCCGACGAGATGGAGGGCATCCCCCACCACATGGTGGCCGTGGCCGATCCGGCGGAGAGCTGGTCGGTGGCCCGGTATGTGCAGGCGGCGGACGCGTGCGTCCAGGATATCCTGCGCCGGGGCAAGCTGCCGGTGCTGGTGGGCGGCACGGGCCTCTATCTGGACGCCCTGATCCGGGGCACGGATTTTGCCGCCGGATCGCAGGGCACCGGCATCCGTCAGGCCTTGCAGCAGCGGGCCCGGACGGAAGGCGTTGAAGTGCTGCTGGAGGAGCTGCGGAAAATTGACCCCGCGGCGGCGGAAAAGCTGCACCTGCGGGACGAAAAGCGCATTATCCGTGCGCTGGAGGTCTGGCAGGAGACCGGCCAGACCATCACCGAGCACGACCGGCTGGAGCGGCAGCGGCTCCCCAAATACGAAGCCTTGTACATCGGTCTGGATTTTGAGGACCGGCAGGACCTCCGGGACCGTATCGACCGCCGCGTGGATATCATGGTGGAGCAGGGGCTGCTGGCGGAGGTGGAGGCGCTGCTGTCCGGCGGCCTGCCCCGTGACGCCACGGCCTTACAGGCCATCGGCTACAAGCAGTTTCTTGCGGTGGCCGAGGGCACGGCCACGGCGGAGGAAGCCATCGAGGAGGTCAAGCTCCGCTCCCGGCAGTACGCCAAGCGGCAGTTGACGTGGCTGCGGCGGAATCCGGACATTTTCTGGGTGCGCTGGCAGCGCGATCCAAATTTCCCGGAGGGTCTGCAAAAAGCGACAGAATATCTCCACAGCCGTGGTTTATGCTGAATCACGGCGGAGGTTGTCCCATAGAGATAGCGTCCGTACAAAAAAAGATACATAGGAGGACGCTATGCAGAAGACAAACAATTTACAGGAAATCTTTTTGACCCAGGCCCGGAAGCAGAAGCTCCCCGTCACCATGTTTCTGGTGAACGGCTTCCAGCTCCGGGGCACCATCACGGGGTTTGACTGCTTTGTGGTGATCCTGGACAGCGAGGGCCGCCAGCAGGTGATCTACAAGCACGCCATCTCCACCATCGCCCCAGCGAAGGCGGTAAGCTTTCAGGAGGCGGAGGAGATATGAGGCGGAAGGTTTCGCGCTTCCGAGCGCGAGGCACTTTTGCCCGATCGCGCTGTGTAAACACAGCAGATGCTACGGCAGCGTAGCTGCCGAGATCGGATGCTAAAAATATGCCACCGGCATATTTTTTAACGCACCGACGGCAAAAGTGCCCAAAAACGCCACTTAAACCTGCGGTTTAAGAATCCGCGCACGCCAGACATAGCCGGACACCGATGCACTGTACCACGCGTTCACAGGGCATCGTTCTTTGTCGCTGCGGTATGACGAATAGATTCTCTTTCTGCGCCGCTGCCGCTGATGCAGCGCGACGGTAGAGCATAAAGCATTATTGCGCGGCTTTGTGAGCGGCAGCGGCGCTGGAGCAGAGACGAGCCGATAACGAATCGAAAAAGAGAATCTCATGTAAACGTGCGGTATGCAATCGCGGATTTACGCAAAGGCATAGCGCGCAGGAAGTCCAGAAACCTGGGTTTCTGGTTGTCCTTTTGGTCACTTTTGGGACAACGGCCAAAAATGACTCGCTCCGGAGAGCGAAACACTCCCAAAGCAGATCGTTCACATTACGAAATTCTCACACAAACACGCACAGACACACAAGGAGCGGGATATGAAATCGTCTTCCACACCCATCTTCAAGATCCTATCGGCGGTCATTCTGGCGGCGGTGGTGGTCTACTTCGCCGTGCAGGCGTACCGCTATTTCTCCGACCCCATCAACACCACCCTGGTCTACACCTCCACAGAGGAGATCACCGTGGAGCTGAACGGCTATCTGGTGCGCAGTGAGGAGACCTTCCACTCCGACGCCGGAACGCTGGGCCACGCCCTGTCCGAGGGCGAGCGTGTGGGCAAGGGTCAGACCCTGGCCATGGCCTATCCCGACAGCGGCGCGCTGACCCGCGTGGAGCAGCTTGAGGCACTGCATCTGAAACTGGAACAGCTCTCCTTCTCGCTGACCGCCTTTCTGGATCCCGACGCGGCGCTGAAGCTGGATTCCACCATCTCCGGCGGCATCCTGACCTTGCGGCAGTCCATCGTCGGAGGCGATTACAGCAACGCCGACGAAGAGCTGTCCGCCCTGAAGAGCGCCGTGCTGAAGCGGGACTACACCACCGGCACCCAGGAGGAGATCGAGGCCGACATCAAGGCCACGGAGCAGTCCATCCGGGAGCTGGAGCAGTCGCTGAACGGCACAGCCATCACTGCACCGGAGTCCGGCATCTACTCCGCCGCCTGCGACGGCTATGAGACGGTGCTGACGCCGGAATTCCTGAAGGATGACGTGACGGCCAGCAAGCTGAACAGCGTCAGGGCCGCCGACAGCAGCGCCGCCAATGTGGGCAAGCTGATCTACGGCGACACCTGGTACTACGCCGCCGTCATCACCGACGCCCAGGCCGAGCAGCTCAGTGGCCGCTCCACGGTGACGGTGCGGTTCGCCAAGGGGCTGGACTTCGACCTGAAAATGACCATCGACAGCATCTCCCGCAGCGAGAACGGCCAGCGGGTGCTGATCCTGCGCAGTGAGAAATACATCGCCCAGACCACCCTGATGCGGCATCAGGCCGCCACGCTGGTGCTGCGCACCTATGAAGGGCTGCGGCTGCCCTCCACGGCGCTGCGTGTCAACGAGGACGGCGTCACCGGCGTGTACTGCGTGCTGGGCGTGCGGGCCAAGTTCAAGCCCGTGCAGGTGGTGTACCAGGGCGACGGCTACATGCTGGTAAAGGATGCCGCGGCGGAGGAGGACTCCACCATGCTGCGCCAGGGTGACCAGGTGATCGTCACCTCGGCAGAGCTGTATGACGGCAAGGTAATCGGATAAGCTATTACATAGAAAGGGGATAAACTTCCATGTCTATTGCGGAAAATATCGCACACATCCGGCAGGAGATCGACGCGGCGGCCCGTGAGACGGGACGTACCGGAAAGGATATCACACTGGTGGGTGCCAGCAAGATGAACGACGCTGCCCGCTGCCGCGAGGCCATCGCCGCCGGGATCGACGCCTTGGGCGAGAACCGGGTGCAGGAGATGACGGAAAAGCTGAAGGACAACGCCTATGACGGCGCGCCGCTGCACTTCATCGGCCATCTGCAGCGCAACAAGGTGAAGCAGGTGGTGGGCAAGGCGGCGCTGATCCAGTCGGTGGGCTCCCGCGAGCTGCTGGACGAGATCGAAAAGGTGGCCGCCAGAATGGAGCTGACCCAGGACATCCTGCTGGAGGTCAACATCGGCGGCGAGGAGGCAAAATCCGGTTTTGCCCCGGAAGAGCTGGCCCAGGCGGCGGCTTATGCCAAGGAATTGGCCCATGTCCGGGTGCGGGGCCTGATGACGATACCACCCGTTGCGGTGGAAAAAGGCGGCAGCATACCATATTTTGAGAAAGTTTACCGTCTTTTTGTTGACATAAGCCGAGAAATGTACGATAATAAGTGGGAATATATCTCCATGGGCATGAGCGACGACTATGCCGATGCCGTCCGCTGCGGCGCCAACATGGTGCGTGTGGGCTCGGCCATTTTCGGCGCGCGGAATTACAACAAATAATATATACGACTGGGAGGCTTTCACAATGGGTTTCATGGACGAGATCAAGAAGATCATTCACCCGTATGACGACGAGGATTACGATTACGAGGACGAAGAGCTGGAACAGCCCGAGCGCAGCGACAGCCGCAATATCTTTGAGGATCGCCGCGAGGAGCGCAAGCAGCCGGAGGATCGCCACAACAAGGTGGTGAACATCCACGCCACCGCCGCGCTGAAGGTGGTGCTGGTCAAGCCCGAACGGTTCGAGAACGCCAGTGAGATCGCCGACCATCTGCGGGAAAAGCGCACGGTGGTGATGAATCTGGAGTCCACCAACAAGGATGTGGCCCGCCGCCTGATCGACTTCCTGTCCGGCGTGGCCTACGCCGGCGACGGCAAGATCAAGAAGGTGGCCGCCAACACCTATATCATCACGCCCTACAGCGTGGATATCATGGGCGATCTGATCGACGAGCTGGAAAACAACGGCCTGTATCTGTAAGCAGGCATGAGAGAAACGGGAGGGATATACCATGTTGACACCGCAGGAAGTTTCTGAAAAAGTATTTCCCAAATCCTCCGGCTTTGGCAGCGGCTATGCCATGGGCGCCGTGGATGAATTCCTGGACGCGCTGACCGAGGATTATACGGCACTGTATAAGGAGAACGTGACGCTGAAGGCCAAGCTGAAGATCCTGGCCGAAAAGGTAGAGGAATACCGCGCCACCGAGGACGCCATGCGCTCCACCCTGCTGACGGCCCAGAAGATGGCCGCCAAGCTGGTGCAGGAGGCCCAGACGGAGAAGGACAACATGCTGAAGGAGGCCCGGGAGCAGCACGCCGCCCAGTTGGCCCAGCTGGAAAAGGACAAGCAGGAGGCCGAGGACAAGCTGGTGATGGCCAAGCAGAGTCTGGTGGACTTCGTCCGCCACGGCAGCGAGCTGTGCGCCCAGCAGCAGGAGTTCCTGAACTCTCTGCCGGAGATGCAGCTGTCCGCCGAGGAATCGCCCGCCGCCAGCCCCGTGGCGGATATCCAGCAGGATATCATGCACCACATGGACGCTATGGAGACCGCTGCCGCCGAACCGGAGGAGCCCGCCGTGAAGGACGTGCCCGCCGGCTCCGCCATCCCCAACGACTTCAAGCTGAGCCTGGACGAGCTGAAGTTCGGCCGCAACTATACCGGCGAATAACACGCAAAAAAGCGGCCTTGACGGGCCGCTTTTTTACCATCGATCAATAAGGAGAGGGAAGCCATGAGCGAGAGACCCATCATTGCCCTGCTGTACGACTTTGATAAGACCCTGTGCACCACCGATATGGAGGACTATACCTTCATTCCCAGCCTGGGCTATACCCCGGCGGAGTTCTGGCAGAAGGCCAACAATTTCGGCTGGGAGAATCAGATGGACGGCCTGCTGGCCTATATGTACACCATGATCGAGGAGTGCCGGGCCCAGGGCATGACGCTGAACCGGGACTATCTGGTGCAGTGCGGAAAGGGCATCCAGCTGTTTCCCGGCGTGCGGGAATGGTTCGACCGGATCGACGCCTTCGGCGACAGCCTGGGGGTGACGGTGGAGCACTATGTGCTGTCCTCGGGTCTGAAGGAGATCATCGAGGGCAGCGGCATCGCCCACCACTTCAAGAAGATCTACGCCTGCGAGTTCTACTATCGGGACGGGGCCGCCTGCTGGCCCAAGCTGGACGTCAACTTCACCAACAAGACCCAGTTCGTCTACCGCATCAACAAGGGCGTGCTGGAGGTCAGCGAGGATCGGAAGCTGAACGACTCCATGCCCGACGACAGCAAGCGGGTGCCCTTCACCAACATGATCTATGTGGGCGACGGCCTTTCCGACGTGCCCTGTATGAAGATGATGCGCTCCTACGGCGGTCAGGCCATCGCCGTGTATCAGGAGAGCAACCGCACCGGCGTGGAGGAGCTGCTGGCCAAGGGCCGGGTGGACTTCATTTTCCCTGCCGATTATCGGGCGGGAACGGGGCTGGATCTGACGGTGCAGAACATCATCCGGAAGATGGCCATCTGCGACGCACTGACGGCGGAGAACGCCGCCCAGATGCGCTCCATCGGCCAGGTGGAGCTGGCCTACCAGGAAACACTGTTTTAAAAAATGCGCCGTCCCGCCGGGACGGCGCATTTGCTTATGCCAGGCCCAGCCGGAACCGCTCGATCATCTCGGCGGTCAGGCTGATGTCATTTTCCCGGCTGGGGATCTCCTCGCGGGAGAGCCACACACCCTCGCACAGCTCGTTGTGGTCGAGGGTGATGTCCGGATCGCCGTCCAGCTCACAGTAAAAGCCGGTCAGCAGCGTGTCGGTAAAGGCCCAGGGCTGGTTCTTGTAGTACCGCAGGTTTTTCACCTTCACGCCCACCTCCTCCATCACCTCCCGGTGGACGGTGTCCTCCAGCGTCTCGCCGATCTCCACGAAACCGGCGATAAGGGCATAGCCCCGGAAGGGGCGGTTGGCATAGCGGGTCAGCAGCAGCTTGTCTCCGTGGGTGACGGCTACGATGACGGCGGGGCAGATCTTGGGGTACTCGATCTGGCCGCAGGCCGGGCAGACCATGGCCCGCTCGACGTCGCTGACCTTCATCTTATGGCCGCAATGGCCGCAGTACTGCCGCGCGCCGTACCACCGGTGGAGCTGCACGGCGGTGATGGCGGCGAAGGCCGTCTCCATAGGCCGCACCGACCGGATGCCGCCCACGTCCACATATTCCGCGCCCTCCGGCACGGCGTCCGGCGTCCGGGCCAGATAGCAGTCCACCCCGTCCAGCGAGAACACATGAAGGGCGTCCTCCGTGGGGATGGCCGTCCCGAACCGGGGGAGGGCCCAGCCGTCGCCGTCTCTTTGCAGCAGCACCCTCCCCTTGCGGACACACAGGGCGATGTCGTGGGCGTCGGGCTTTCCGATGACATAGGTGCGGTCAAACCGGTGGGGCGCGATATCCTGTATCATAAAACGATCCCTCTTTCGTTGCATTTTCTTTGATGGTACCATATCCCACCGCAAAAAGCAACCTTGCGGCCCGGGCGGCGGCGTGCTATACTGGGAGCACCATTGGAAGGGGGGACTTTGTCATGACGAAACAGGAGCTGCTGCAGAAGGCGGACAGCCTGCCCCTGTCCCCGGGCGTGTACATCATGATGGACAAGACGGGACTGGTCATCTATGTGGGCAAGGCGAAAAAGCTGAAAAACCGCGTCAGCCAGTACTTCCAGTCCGGCAGCGGCCACAACGAAAAGACCCGGATGATGGTGTCCCAGGTGGATCACTTCGACACCATCATGGTGCGCACGGAGTTCGAGGCACTGATCCTGGAGAACTCCCTGATCAAGCGGCACCAGCCCCGGTACAATATTCTTTTGAAGGACGACAAGGGCTATCCCTTCGTGCGGCTCAACGAAAAAGCGCCCTATCCCCGGTTCACGCTGGTGAACAAGCCGGAGGAGGACGGTGCCCGGTACTTCGGCCCCTTCGGCGGACGCCACGAGACCCGGGCGGCCCTGCAGGCGGTGTGCGCCGCCCTGAAGCTGCCCACCTGCAACCGCCAGTTCCCCCGGGACATCGGCAAGGAGCGGCCCTGCCTCAACCACCACATCGGAAAATGCGACGGCTTCTGCTCTCCCGACGGCCCCGGCCAGGGGGAGTATCAGGCCCGGATGGCCCAGGCGGCGGAGCTGCTGGGCGGCAAGCTGCGGCAGGTAACGGCGGCCCTTCGCCAAGAGATGGAGCAGGCGGCGGAGAATCTGGAATTTGAAAAGGCCGCCGCCCTCCGGGACCGGATGCAGGCCCTGCAGGTGCTGGGCAAGCAGCAGCAGGTCATTGCGGGCGTGTGCGCCGACACGGACGTGTGGGGCGTATACACCGGATCGGTGCGGTGCGGCGCGGCGGTGCTGCACATTGAAAACGGCGACCTGCTGGGCCGCCAGATCGAGATATTCCCCACCGCCGCCGACCAGTCGGAGCCGGAGGTGCTCAGCGCCGTGCTGAGCCAGTACTATCTGGACAAGGCGGTGCTGCCCCGCGAGATATTGCTGCCGTGTTTGTTTGACGACAGCGACACCTTCGCCGCCCTGCTGACAGGACGGGCGGGCCACAAGGTGACCATCAAGGCCCCTCAGCGGGGCGAACGCTCCCAGCTGGTGGACATGGCGGCCCAGAATGCCCGCGAGGAGGCCGAGCGCATCACCACGGAGTCGGAGCGGGCAGCCAAGGTGCTGACAGACTTACAGACGCTGGCGCAGCTGCCCGCCGTGCCCCGGCGGATGGAGAGCTACGACATCTCCAATCTGGGCAGCGACGACATGGTGGCCTCCATGGTGGTGTTCGTGGACGGCAAGCCGCTGAAGCGGGACTATCGGAAGTTCGCCATCAAGACCCTTACCGGCCCCGACGACTACGCCGCCATGCAGGAGGTGCTGGAGCGGCGGTTCGCCCATAAAGACGACGAGAAGTTCCCGCCCCTGCCCGACCTGCTGCTGATCGACGGCGGCCTGGGCCATGTTCACGCCGCCCTGGCGGCGGAGCGGGCGGCGGGGGTATCCATCCCCATCTTGGGCATGGTGAAGGACGACCGCCACCGCACCCGCGCCCTCATCACCGTGGAGGGCAGCGAGCTGGGCATCCAGCAGTCGCCCCACATCTTCACCATGATCGGCCGCATCCAGGAGGAGGTGCACCGCTTCGCCATCACCTTCCAGCGGCAGAAGCACAAGAAGCGCACCTACCGGGGCAAGCTGGACGGCATCCCCGGCATCGGCGAGGCCCGGAAGCAGGCGCTGCTCAAGCGCTTCGGCACGGTAAAAGCCATCGAAGCCGCGTCGCTGGACGACCTGCGCAAGCTCCTGCCCGCCCCGGCCGCATCGGCAGTCTACGCCCACCTGCACCCCCAGGAGCCCCCAAAAACACAAAAGGACTGACCGCCAGGTCAGTCCTTTTTGATCGCTTTTCTCTTACCCCTTCCCCCTCGTCAGGATCACCGAGCTGATCAGTGCCGTCAGCGGCACCGACAGTATCACGCCGATGCTGCTGGAGATACTGCTGACCACCTCGATGGTCAGATACGACGAGCTGATCAGCTGATAGGGGCTCAGCCCCAGCGAGTAGAGATAGATGATCAGGGCAAAGCCGCTGCCCAGGAAGGCCAGGATCAGCGTGTTGGTCATGGTGCCCACCATGTCCCGTCCGATGTTCATGCCGGAGCGGAACAGCTCCCGCGTGTTCCGGTTCGGCGCCACCGTGTGTACCTCCGTCAGCGCCGAGGCGATGCTCATGGCCACGTCCATCACCGCGCCCAGGGCGCTGATGACGATACCGCCCACCAGCAGGCCCCGCAGGCCCAGCGGCGTGCCCGTCTGCCGCAGCTGCAGCAGGGGCTCCATATCCGTCAGCCGCAGGCCGTCCACCCGGGCCAGCCCCTGGACCGCCAGACCGAACAGCAGCGCCAGCGCCGTTCCCGCGATGGTGCCCAGCGTGGCGCACACGGTCTTGCGCTGCACGCCGCCCAGGATCACCATGGTCACCACCGTGATGTACGCGCATACCAGAAACACCGTCAGCAGCGTGGGTGCGCCCTTCATCAGCAGCGGGATCAATATCCAGAACAGGCACACCAGCGTCATGGCCAGCGCCACCAGCGACTTGGCGCCCACCTTGCCGCCCACGGCCACCGTGGCAATCAGGAACATCGCCACGATCACCGCCAGCGCCGGCAGGCGGTTGTACTCATACACCGTGGCGACATGGCTGCCGTCGGCATAGGTGGAGATCAGCAGCGTGGCTCCGTCGCCCACCTTCAGCTGTCCGCCGTACAGCGGCCCCACATAGCCGTATACCTGCATGATCTCGCCCTTGTACTGGCCGGTTTTCACCTCCGCCAGCAGGATCTGCTCGCCCCGCAGGGCGTTGTCCGCCGCCGGATCGGTAAACGTGTTGTCCGACAGCACCTCCGTGATCACGGCGTTTTCGTATTCTGCGTATTCCGCGGCGTCGATGGCCGTTTCCTTTTCCGGCGCGGCGATGGCGCGGACAGCGAGAAACAGCACCAGCGCCGCGGCCAGCACGAGACAGCTGACGCGGTTTTCCCGCCACCATTGACCCGGCGTGGGCAGGGAAGAGCTCTTTTTCATCCGGAAGTCCTCCGTTTTCGTTTTTATCAGCATAGCAAGTTCGCCGCCCAATGTCAATACCGCGCCGCCGCGGCGCGAAAGCATGATAAAGGTTTTACAAAAATGATGATTTTAGGGGTGGCTTTTGCCGGAAGGATATGGTACAATGTAGCCATCAATACGAAAGGTCTGCTCCGGTTTTTGGCACTATCCACAGTTTGGGACAAGTTTCGCCTGAGATTCGGCACACAGCAAACCCCTCCCGGATATGTGGAACGCCGTCCGCCTGCCCCGCGCAGGTGGGGCGGTTTTTCTGTCTGCGTCGGTCACGGCAAGCGGCCCGGCGATGCAAAACCCGTGAACGGGTTTTTTGTTTCCCATGGGAAACAAAAGGGGCTTCTGCCGCGGCGCGTCCGGAAGGGAAGGGGGCCAAAGCCCGAAGCGGCCAAGTAGGAAAATGAGACGGGAGGTTTATGAATGAAAGGACGAACAAGCAAGCGAATCCTCTCCGCGCTGCTGTCACTGGTGATGCTGCTCTCGCTGCTGCCGGTGGCCGCGTTTGCGGACGATTCAGCAACAACGGCAACTTTGGTTACCGATGCTTCCACATTGCAGGCAGGTGACCAGGTTATCATTGCGAACGCAGCCGCTGACCATGCGCTCGGCACAACGCAAAACAAGAACAACCGTGCCGCTGTGACTGTTACAGCCAGCGAGGGAAGCATTACGCTGACCAGCGAAGTACAGATACTGACACTGGCAAAAGGTACAAAGGAAGGTACCTGGGCGTTTAATACAGGCTCCGGTTACCTGTACGCCGCCAGCAGTTCCAGTAATTATCTGCGGACAGAAACGACTCTGAGCGATAATTCTTCCTGGACGATCTCTATCGTATCGGACGGCGTAGCCACCATCAAAGCACAAGGCACATATACCCGAAACTGGCTGCGTTATAACTCCGGTAACAACCTCTTTGCCGCCTATGGTGGCGGCCAACAGGATATCGCCCTCTACAAGCTCAACGCCGCCACCGTCGAGCCGACCCAGCAGGTAGCCACCCCCACCGCAATTCCCGCTTCCAGTGATATCAAGGTCGGCGACACCGTCTCCTTTACCTGCGAGACCGTGGACGCGGCGCTCCAGTACAAGATCGACGACGGCACATATCAGCCCTATACCGACCCTGTGCCCATCACGACCTCCTGCACCATCACCGTCAAGGCCACCAAGGACGGCATGAAGGACAGCGAGGAAGCCGTATTCAACTACAAGGCCTACGAACTGGTGAACAAGTACGTCAAGGTGGACACCATCGCCGACGGCGACAAGGTGATCATCGTCAATCCCACCAACCTGAAGGCCCTGTCCTCCGAGTACACCGGTTTCTATAACAAGGGCACCGACGTGACCATCACCGACGATGTTCTTGATGGCTACACGGATGCTGACATCTGGACAGTCGGCGTCAGCGAGGATGGCTCCTATACCTTTGCGACAGCCAAGGGTGAAAAGCTGTCCATGGATACCGACTATTCCAGCATGCCCCTGGACAAGGCAAACACCGCGTGGGAAATTTCCGACGCCAAGACCGACGGCTGCGTCTACATCAAGAACGCCGTCCGCGGCAATTATATCGAATGGTTTGCTGAAAAGAGCAACTGGAGCTCCTACGGCACCATCGCCGATACCAATGAAGCCCTGTTTGCTCAACAGTTCTACAAGCTGACCCAGGACAAGCAGTATGTGACCGGCGAGACCCCTGATCCCGAGCCGGAGCCTGAATTCTCCACCATCGCCGACGCGCTGGCTGGCGCGAAAGGCGCCCAGTTCACCGTCAAGGGTGTTGTGACTCTGGTGGACGGCAAGAACTACTATCTGCAGGACGCCACCGGCGGCATCTGCCTGCGTCTGGCCTCCACTACGAAGAACATCGCCTTGGGCGATACCATCATCGGTACCGGTACACGGGCTGTATTCAACAATCTGCCCCAGTTGGACAATAGTACCTTTGAAAAGTCCTCCGGCCTGACGCTGACCGCCAAGGCTGCCACCATCGGTGCGCTGACCGCTGCCGATGTGTGCACCTATGTGAAGCTGACCGGTCTGGAGGTCACCGAGATCTATGACAATAACGGCACGTACAGCAATCCCAACATCACCCTGAAGGACGCGGACGGCAATACCATCCAGCTCTACAAGGCCGTGATCAACAAGGTGGACGGCGCTTGGGAGTACGCCGTGGGCGATAAGGTAGATGTGACCGCTGCGGTGAGCATCAACAACACCACCCTCCGGCTGCGCAACACTAAGACCGGCGAGATCACCAAGGCCCGTGAAAACGGCATCGTCACCAGCCTGTCTGACGGCGACACCGTGGTGATCTTCAACCCCACCAACGGCAAAGCCCTGTCCACCGATTACGCCGGAACCTACTACAATCAGGGCACCGATGTGACGCTGGCCAACGGCAAGCTGACCGGCTACACCAAGGCGGATATCTGGACGGTGGGCGTCAATGCTGACGGCACCTACACCTTCTCCACCGCCGAGGGCAAGAAGCTGTCCATGGGCGCCAAGTTCACCAGCACCCCGCTGGACGATGTGAATCCCAACTGGAAAATCACACCCGTCAGCGGCAAGGACGGCTACTTCTATGTGGACAATACCGGACGGACCGATAAGTATCGTCTCCAGTGGTATGTCGCGAACAATAACTGGAGCGCATACACCGGCACTGGCGACAACTTCGAGCTTCAGTTCTACCTGGTAGTCGATGATACCGCCGACACCCCCGACACCGGCGATCTGCCCACCGCAGGCAGCAAGGTCGTCATCTACAGCGCCGCCGCCAATGCCGCGCTGGCCGCCCAGGACGACAACGCTGAAAGCCCCTCCATCACCAAGTCCGGCGCTGCCGAGGTCACGGACGGCAAGCTCACCAAGGGCAACGGCGCCGCCGTGTTCACCGTGGAGCAGACCGGCGAATACCTGCGCTTCAAGAACGACACCTACGGCTACCTGTGCGCCAACGGCACCGGCAACAACGCCTTCTACAGCAAGACCGCCAGCGAAGACGCCGACTGGCTGGTGCGCACCTGCTCCGGCGGCGTGGGCGGCTATGAGATGGAGAGCCGCATGGCAAAGTTCAGCGGTCACAGCCAGTGGCTTGAGTACTTTGCCGGTGCATTCAAGACCTACAGCATGTACAAGGTCACCGATTACACCATTTACTCCTTTGAGTTCTATCCCATTGCGGACAACGTTAAGCTCTTAAACGGCGTTGTAAACGATCCCAAGATCGTGTTCAACTCCGCAAGCGTCAAGGCAAAGGGCATCGACTACGAATTAAGCTTCACGCTGGACGACCTCGCAGACAGCATCACCAAGGTCGAGGGCGGCTATGATGCAGGATATGCAGGCAGTGAACTTACCGATTTCACCGCAGACGGCAGGACCTCCACCACTGTCATCTCCTCCGACTGGGTCGATCAGGCCGAGAGCTTTAAGATCAGCATCAGCGTCACGAACAGCAACGGTCACACCTATACCGGAGAACTCACGGTAAGCATTGAAGACGTTATCAGCTTTATAGACCTCACTCCGAAAAACGGCTTAGAGACAGGCGACGACAAGAGACCCGAGATCAGCGCAGAGGTCGTAAACGTCGGCGAGGATCCCACCGTTGAGATGAAGATCAACGGCAAGACGGTCGAGGCGGAATACGTTGCCGACAAGACCGTAGCAG
>USAT01000022.1 GCA_900552725.1 uncultured Eubacteriales bacterium
CGATGATCTCGCCGCCGTATTCATAGGCGGTCATGTTCTTGCCGATCTCGTTAAGACCGCCAAGAGGGATGATTTTCAATTTTTCTGCCATAGTTACTCCTTTTTACGCAAATAATCGGTACATAACACGGCTTTATGGGGGCGAAAAGGGTACATAACAGGGCATAATAAGCCCTTAAAAATGCATCCGGATGCACCGCAATGCATCCGCAAAAACGCGCAGCAAAACAAAGGCGGCCCGATGTCCCGCCGGCCCTGCATCGCCGGGGGAGCATCGGAGCGTTCGCCCCGGATGACCGTGTGTTGAATTGTGCTATAGGAGACCGCCGCCAACGGTGGCCTTTTATATCACCGCAAAGCCGCATCCGCTTTGCGAAACAACCAAAAAAGTCGCAGAAAATTCTACGAAGTGTATAAATTATAGCATACTTTTCCCCGTTTGTATACCCCCAACTTTTCGCCGTCTTTCACCAGCCTTCGCGGCGCGGCGCAAATCGGGAGAAAATCCGCATTTTTGCTGTTGTGATAGGGGGAAAAGTATGCTATAATCAACAATGATTGTAAATTGGAGTGGTATCCCTATCAGAGATACTGTTTGGTATTCCCATTGAAATGAGGTGTCACCTTGAGTAAAAAGCTGATCCGCGGCTTCCGCACCAATATCATGCTGTACGGCCTGTGTCTGGCCGCCTTCGTCATCGCCACCATCCCGTTTTCTCTGATGCTGGCCATTACCGAGGCGGTGGTGGCCGCGCTGGTGATCTATGTGGGCGTGCGGCGCAACCGGATGGCCCAGCACAGCGTGCGGCAGTATCTGGATCGCGTCAGCGGCGGCCTGGACACCGCCCGCTCCAGCAATATGCTGTATACGCCCCTGCCCATGCTGGTGTTCGACCTGAACAGCGGCGAGATCCTGTGGGGCAACGACCGCTTCATCGGCCTGACCGACCTGCAGGATAAACTGTTCGAGGTGTCGGTGGGCGACGTGGTGCCCGGCTTTGACGGCCACTGGCTGCGGGAGGGCAAGCGGGAATCCCCGGAGCATGTGGTGTGGAACCACCGCACCTACCGGGTGTACGGCGCACTGAGCCATCCCGACGAGCTGAAGGGCGACCACAGCATGCTGGCCACCACCTATTGGCTGGATATCACCGAGAGTGAGCAGATGCGCCAGACCCTGGATATGACTCGCCCCGCCGTGGCCATCCTGATGATCGACAACTACGAGGATCTCATGAAAGCCTGCCCCGAGAGCAAGCGCTCGGCCCTGGTGGCGGAGATCGAGGGGAAGCTCAACGACTGGTGCGCCGGCAGCGGCGCACTGCTGCTAAGCTATGACCGTGACCGCTATCTCTTCGTGATGGAGGAGAAGGACTTCGCCGTGTACGCCGAGAAGAAGTTCGATGTGCTGGATACCGTCCGCACCGTAGAGAGCGGCGGCGTCAGCGCCACGCTGTCCATCGGCGTGGGCCGGGACGGCGACAGCTTTGACGGCCTGTTCAAAAACGCCGACCTGGCGCTGGAGATGGCCCTGAGCCGCGGCGGCGACCAGGCGGTGGTAAAGGACCGCAATAACTTCGAGTTCTACGGCGGCCGCTCCAAGACCACCGAGAAGCGCACCAAGGTGAAATCCCGCGTCATGGCCAACGCCCTGCGGGAGCTGATCGACGACGCCCGCAACGTGTACGTCATGGGCCACAAATACGCCGACATGGACTCCCTGGGCGCGGCGGCGGGCATCTGCTGCATCAGCCGCAAGCTGGGGAAGAAGGCCCAGATCGTCATCGATACCGAGAATAACGCCGCTCATCCCGTGCTGCGTGCCCTGCAGCAGATGCCGGAGTATAACGGCGTATTCGTCAACGGCGACACCGCCTTCCTCCACGCCCAGCCGGACACCCTGCTGGTGGTGGTGGACACCAACCGCCCCGACAGCGTGGAGTCCGAGCCGCTGCTGGAGAGCTGCACCCGCGTGGCCGTCATCGACCATCACCGCCGGGGCAGCAGCTACATTGACAAGATGACCCTGAACTATCACGAGCCCTACGCCAGCTCCGCCAGTGAGCTGATCACGGAGCTGCTGCAGTACCTGGTGGAGCCCACCGATGTGCTGAAGTGTGAGGCGGAGGCTCTGCTGGCCGGTATCGTGCTGGATACCAAGAACTTTACCAACCGCACCGGCGGCCGCACCTTCGAGGCGGCGGCCTACCTGCGCCGCAGCGGCGCCGATACCCAGGACGTGCAGCGCATGTTCCAGAGCGACCTGGACGCCATGGTGACCCGCTATGCCATCATGCGCCAGGCGGAGATCTATCACGGCGACATCGCTATCGTGGCGGCGGACGAGGCCTATGACCGGGTCACCGCCGCCAAGGCCGCCGACGAGCTGCTGACCATCCGGGGCATCCGGGCCTCCTTCGTCATGTACCGCAAGGATGACGGGGTGTACATGTCCGCCCGCTCCCTGGGCGAGGTGAACGTGCAGGTGATCCTGGAGGCACTGGGCGGCGGCGGCAATTCCACCACCGCGGGCGGCCAGGCCAAGGGCATCACCGTGGCCGAGGCAAAGGAGAAGCTGCTGGCGGCCATTGATAAATATTTCGAGGATTGAGGATCCTTCACATGCCCAATGATGGGATGCATTTTCCATAACGGTGTGTAGGGGGCGGCGTCCCCGACGCCCCGTCGTTTATCGGAATCGCCATCATGTATTGTGCGGGCCGTCGAGGACGCCGGCCCCTACGGAAAGATATCAAGTACCATTTTCCACAACGACAAACAAACCAATCTGACATAGGAGGACAGACAACATGAAAGTCATTTTAACCCAGGATGTACGCGGCAAGGGCAAGAAGGGCCAGATGATCGAGGCTGCCGAGGGCTACGCCCGCAATTACCTGATCCCCCGGGGTGTGGCGGTGCCCGCCACTGCCGACGCGGTAAACACCATGAAGCTGCGGGATAAGGCCAAGGCCAAGGCCGACGCCGAGGCCAAGGCAGCTGCCGAGGCCATCGCCGAGAAGCTGCAGGGCTGCCAGGTGAAGATCGCCGCCAAGGGCGGCAACGAGGGCAAGCTGTTCGGCGCCGTCACCAGCGCCGCCATCGCCGACGCCCTGAAGGCCCAGTACGACATGGACGTGGACAGCAAGAAGCTGGTCATCGACGAGCCCATCAAGTCCTTCGGCAGCTATCAGGTAAAGGCCAAGCTGGGCTATGAGATCAGCGGCATCGTCAACGTGCTGGTGGTGGAGGAGAAGTAAGCCCACCGCGCAAACGATAGAAAATGCGTAGGACGGGATGACCACACCCCGCCGCACGCCGAACGATACCGGTTGCGCTGTACGGCGGCGGCATGTGGTCATGCCGCCCTACAAACCGGGTGCCAGGCAAACCTCCGCATGAAAAGCCTCGCAGAGTTCGCGGCGCGGACGCCGCGAAAAAAATCAAATCATTTTTCTGACGACATGTCCCCCAAGGGGACTTCCGTTGGGCGTGCGTCAGAAAAATTCTTCTCGGCCGCCAGTGTGTCCGAAGGACGCGCGTACCCCAAGGGCACTTGTTCCGCTTCGCTCCACTGCGCAGCGGCCGCAATCTCCATTGGCAATGAAATCGTCAGATTTCATGTCAGTAGTGTAAAAGGCAGGTGTGACAATGGACGAATTATTGATGCGGGGCATGCCCCATTCCGCCGAGGCGGAGCAGGCGGTGCTGGGCTCCATGCTGATCGACGGCAACTGCGTCAAGGATGTGATGGATCAGCTCCAGGCGGATGACTTCTACCTGCGGCAGAACCGCGAGATCTTTGAGACCATCGCCCATATGTTTGTGTACTCCCAGCCGGTGGACGGCGTGACCGTGGCCGGAGAGATGGAGAAAAACGGCCTGTATACCGAGGCCACCCGCCCCTACCTGCTGCAGTTGATGGAGGTGACCCCCACCGCCGCCAATGTGGGCGAGTATGTGAAGATCGTCCGGGACAAGGCGCTGATGCGTCAGGTGGCCACCGCCGCCGCCAACATTACCGCCATGGTGCAGGAGGGCGGCGCCTCCGCCGCCGACATGCTGGAATCGGCGGAGCAGCGGGTGTACGCCATCCGCCGGGGCCGGGGCGCCCAGACCATGGTGCCTGTCAGCCAGGTGCTGCAGGACGTGATGGTGCGGCTGGAGGAGCTGTCCAACAGCGAGTCCAACCTGGCGGGCCTGTCCACCGGCTTTTCCGCCGTGGACGGCAAGATCAACGGCCTGAACAAGTCCGATCTGCTGCTGCTGGCGGCCCGTCCCGGCATGGGCAAGACCAGTATGGCCCTGAACGTGGCGCTGTCGGCGGCGAAGAGCTCCGGCAAAACCGTGGCCATCTTCTCGCTGGAAATGTCCCGCGAGCAGCTGGTCACCCGCCTGATCGCCACGGAGGGTCTGGTGGAGAACACCCGCCTGACCACCGGCAACCTGCGGGAGAGCGACTGGCAGCGGATTGCCGAGGCGGCCTCCAACCTGAGCCGCATGGACATCCGTATCGACGACAACCCACTGCTGACGGCGGCGGACATGAACGCCAAATGCCGCCGCCTGGACAATCTGGGCCTGGTGGTCATCGACTATCTGCAGTTGATGACCAGCTCCGGCGGCAAGGGCTATTCCGGCGAGAACCGCCAGCAGGCGGTGTCCGACATCAGCCGTATGCTGAAGATCATGGCCAAGGAGCTGCAGGTGCCGGTGCTGTGCCTCAGCCAGTTGAGCCGTGCCAACGAAAAGCGCGACAACAAGCGGCCCATGCTGTCCGACCTGCGTGAATCCGGCGCCATCGAGCAGGACGCCGATATCGTCATGTTCCTGTACCGGGACGACTATTATAATGAGGACACGGAAAAGCGCAACATCGCCGAGTGCATCGTGGCCAAGAACCGCCATGGCGAGACCGGCAAGGTGGAGCTGCGGTGGATGCCGGAGTATACCGCCTTCGGCACGCTGGAGAATCGCTACGGCGACGACGGGGAGTAAGGGCATGGATCTGCTTCCCTGGATGGAACGCTGGCACATGCTGCCGCCGGAGGGCGGCGTGATCCTGTGCGCCGTGTCCGGCGGACGGGACTCCGTGTGCCTGCTGCACTATCTGACCACCATCGCGCCGCGCCGCGGCTTCACCGTGGCGGCGGCGCACCTGAACCACCGGATGCGGCCCGAGGCCCAGCGGGACGAGGATTTCGTCCGGGGCCTGTGCCGGGAGTGGAACGTCCCCTTCTATACCGAGGCCGCGCCCGTCTATGAGATGGCGGCGCGCTGGGGCCTGGGCGTGGAGGAGACGGGACGGCGGCTGCGGTACGACTTTCTCCTCCGCACGGCGGACGCCATCGGCGCGGCGTATATCGCCACCGCCCACCACGCCCAGGATCAGGCGGAGACGGTGCTGCTGAACCTGCTGCGGGGCACCGGGCCGGAGGGCCTGGGCGGCATCCCGCCGGTACGGGGCAGGATCATCCGGCCCCTGCTGCAGACCGGTCGGGCCGAGATCGAGGACTATTTGCAGAAGAACGGGCTGCCCCATGTGGAGGACAGCACCAACGAGGATACCCACTATGCCCGCAACCGCCTGCGGCGGGAGCTGTGGCCCCAACTGGAGACCGTCAACCCCGCCGTGACCCGCGCCATCGGCCGCACGGCGGAGATCGTCCGGGGCGAGAACGCCTATCTGGACACCCTGGCGGCGGAGCGCCTTCCGGCGGAGGGTACGGCGGTGGAAACGGCGGCGCTGCTGGCCGCGCCGGAGCCCCTGCGGCCCCGGATGGTACGGCTGCTGCTGGACCGGCTGCCCACCGGAAAGAAGGACGTGAGCGCGGTGCACATGGACGCGGTGCTGGCGCTGGCGGAAGGCGGCGGTACGCTGGATCTTCCCGGCGGAGCGCGTGCCGTGTGCCGGGATGGCTGGCTGCGCCTGACGGTGAAGGAGCCTGCGCCGCCGGAGATGGTGCTGGCGCAGGGCCTCAACCGCTGGGGCGATTACGACATTACCCTCCGCGGCGGGGAAGAACACCGGGTCACCGTCCGTAGCTGGAAAGGCAGTGACCGTATGGCCGCCGAGCGGGGCAGCCGCAGTCTCAAGCGGCTGTTTGCCGACGCGGGCATCCCCGCTGAGCTGCGGGACAGCCTTCCCGTGGTCTGCGTGGACGGCACGCCCCATGCCGTATACGGCATCAAGGAGAGAACCGCGCCGCACAGCGGCGAAACCATACAAATCATCATCAACAAACGAGAAAACCATAAGGAGGATACCGGGAATGGGTAAGAGCAACATGGAGCAGGACATCTTGAAGGTATTGATGTCGGAGGAGCAGCTGCAGAAGCGGGTGCAGGAGATGGGCGACGAGCTGTACGACCGTTTCCACGACAAGGATCCCATTTTTGTGGGCGTGCTGAAGGGCTGCTTCATTTTCATGGCGGATCTGGTGCGTGCCACCCAGATGAAGAGCGAGATCGAGTTCATCGGCGTCTCCTCGTACAACAACGGCACCAAGAGCTCCGGCGTGGTGCAGATCACCCGGGATCTCCAGAAGGACATCACCGGCCGCCACATCATCGTGGTGGAGGATATCCTGGACTCCGGCAATACGCTGTTCTTCCTGAAGAACTATCTGAATACCAAGGGCGCGGCCTCCATCACCATCGTGACGCTGCTGGATAAGCCCGCCCGCCGGGAGAAGCCTATCGTGGCCGACCTGTCCGGCTTTGAGGTGCCGGACGAGTTCGTGGTGGGCTACGGCCTGGACTACGCCCAGCAGTACCGCAACTATCCCTGCATCGGCGTGCTGAAGCCGGAGGTATACAGCAAGTAAGGCTGGCATGAAATCTGACGATTTCATTGCCAAAGGGGTTTACGGCCGACTGCGCGCACCCGTTGGGTGCACTTGCTGGCCGAGAAGAATTTTTCTGACGCGCATGTCGTCAGAAAAATGATTTGATTATTTCGCGCCTGCGGGCGCGAACTCTGCGAGGCTTTTTGACAAATGTCGTGACAGCCAATTTCCCGCTGTGAGGCGGATGGAAACAGGAGGGCAACGCCCTATGAGAGAAGAAGGAAAGCGCCTGGAGGGGAACCAACCCGCTCCCGACGCGAAGGAAAAGGAAAAATGGACGCTGAAGCGGTTCTGGAAGGAATGGAAAGAGGTCGTCTACGTTCTGGCCGCCGTATTTGTGGTGTTCAAGTTTATTCTGCAGATCGCCTGGGTGCCCAGCGGTTCTATGGAGACCACGCTGCCCACCAGGTCGGTGCTGCTGGGCTGGCACCTGACCTACGCGGTGGCCGATCCCGTGCCGGAGCGGGGCGACATCATCACCTTCTGGAGCGACGAGCTGGGGAAGGTGCTGGTGAAGCGGGTCATCGGTCTGCCCGGCGATGAGATCACGTTTTCCGGCGGCTATGTGTATATCAACGGACAGCAGCTGGATGAGCCGTATCTGCCGGCTCAGGGCGTTACCGATTGCGACAGGACATTTACCGTGCCGGAGGGCTGCTTCTTCCCTCTGGGCGATAACCGCACCGGCTCGCTGGATGCCAGAAGCTGGGAGAATCCCTATATCCCGGCGTCCGCCATTCTGGCCCGGCCCTTTGTGGTCATCAGCGTCGGCAGCAGCCAGAGCTGGCAGGGCATTCGCCTGATCAAGCAGGGAGGTGCCGTATGAACAGAAGAATGAATTTTCGGCCCCTGATCTTCCTGGTGCTGTGCCTGCTGGTGGTCATGTACCTGGCCCGCACCATGAGCCGTCAGAACGACATTACCTACGGCGAGATGCGCCAGCTCTTTGTTCAGGAGAAGGTGCAGTCCTTCGCCATCAACGACACCCGGCTGACCGCCACGCTGAAGGATCAAACCACCGCTACCTGCCATATCCACGATTTTGCCCTGTTCTATGACGATTTGAACGATCTGGTGGTGGAGCAGTACGAAAAGGGCATCATCACCGCCTATGACTATCCCTCCGCCGCGGGCACCAACTGGCTGCAGGTGCTGCTGCCCTATGTGCTGGCGGTGATGGCCTTCATTCTGCTGATGAACCTGATGACCCGCATGAACGGCGGGGCCAACGGCGGCGTCAGCGACAAGATGGCCCACTTCGGCGAGGCGCGGGTCAGCAGCATCCCGGAGGGCGACAAGAAGGTCACCTTCAAGGATGTGGCCGGCGCCGACGAGGAAAAAGAGGAGCTGCAGGAGATCGTGGAGTTCCTCCGTGATCCCGACAAATACCTGAAGCTGGGCGCTCATATCCCCAAGGGCGTGCTGCTGGTGGGTCCTCCGGGCACCGGCAAAACGCTGCTGGCCAAGGCGGTGGCCGGTGAGGCGGGGGTGAAGTTCCTGTCCATCTCCGGCTCCGACTTTGTGGAGATGTATGTGGGCGTGGGCGCCAGCCGCGTCCGCGACCTGTTCGTTCAGGCCAAGAAGGACGCCCCCGCCATCGTGTTCATCGACGAGATCGACGCGGTGGGCCGCCAGCGCGGCAGCGGTCTGGGCGGCGGCCACGACGAGCGTGAGCAGACGCTGAACCAGCTCCTGGTGGAGATGGACGGTTTCGGCTCCAACGAGGGCGTTGTGGTGCTGGCCGCCACCAACCGCGTGGATATTCTCGACCCGGCGCTGCTGCGTCCGGGCCGGTTCGACCGCCAGGTCTATGTGGGCCTGCCGGACATCAAGGGCCGCGAGGAGATCCTGAAGATCCACGCCCGCAACAAGCCCCTGGCGGAGGATGTGGATCTGGGCCAGGTGGCCAAGGGCACCCCCGGCTTTACCGGCGCGGATCTGGAGAATCTGCTGAACGAGGCGGCGCTGCTGACGGGCCGCCAGGACAAGGCGGCCATCGACAAGGCCTGCATCGACGAGGCGGTGATCAAGGTCATCGCCGGCCCGGAGAAGCACAGCCGCGTCATTCCCCAGCAGGAGCGGAAGCTAACCGCCTATCACGAGGCGGGCCACGCCGTGGTGATGCGGGCCCTGCCCCAGCACGACCCGGTGCATCAGATCACCATTGTGCCCCGCGGTCAGGCCGGCGGCATGACCATCTCCCTGCCGGACGAGGATCGCTCCTATCTCAGCCGGGAGTACATGATCCAGCAGATCGTGTCCCTGCTGGGCGGCCGCGCCGCCGAGCAGCTGATGCTGGGCGATATCTCCACCGGCGCTTCCAACGACATCCAGCGGGCCACCTCGCTGGCACGGCGGATGGTGGGCACCTACGGCATGTCCGAAAAGCTGGGCACCGTGGCCTTCGACACCGGCTCCGACGAGGTGTTCATCGGCAAATCCATGGGCCACACCCGTCCCTATTCGGAGAAGACCGCCGCCGAGATGGACAGCGAGATCCGCGCCATCATCGACGACGCCTATCAGAAGGCCCAGGATATCCTGAAGACCTATCAGCGGCAGTTGACCGACATTGCCGAGTATCTGCTGGCCAACGAGACCATGACCGGCGAGGTGTTCGAGAGCTTTTTCACGGAAAAGACCTCCGACGCACAGTAAGACCCCGATAAAAAAGGACGCCTGCCCCAGAGGACAGGCGTCCTTTTTGTGCAAATCGGGCAGAAAGCGACACTTTTTCGACGACTTACAGAAGCGGTTTGTGCAAAATCACGAAAGGGTTGTCCTTCAAACGGGGACATTCTCCGGAGCGTATTTTTGACGGGACGCTTTGGCGCACATTGTAATGAAAAACATAAAAGAAACTTATATTATCATAGGAAATGTACTATTATTCCGAAAAAATGTAACGAAAACATAATCTTTTTGATAAAAAAGGAGCGCTAAATCACCGTTAAGAGCTGTGCCGTCCATTCGCGGATGTTTTTCCTGCACAAGTGAGTGTTTTTTACACAAGGACACCTCCGGCGGCATGACCGCCTTTTGCAAGCCTGCGGCGGACAAACGCCCGCACAATTTCGGAGCATGTCACAGTTGTTTTTCCGAAAACATTCCATTAAAATAAGAATGTTCTACCGGAGGGGACACTCCGGTAAGAGAGATTTTTAGGAGGAAATACCATGAAAAAGTTTATTGCAATGCTGCTGGCTCTGGTCATGGCGTTGTCTCTGGTCGCCTGCGGCGGCGGTGACAACCAGCAGGGCGGCGGCGACAGCGCCACCGGCGACAAGGTCGTCAAGATCGGCGTGTTTGAGCCCACTTCCGGCCAGAATGCCGGCGGCGGCAAGAAGGAGATCCTGGGCATTGAGTATGCCAACTCCATCAAGCCCACTGTCACCATCAACGGCGAAGAGTACACCGTGCAGCTGGTCTACGCGGATAACGCTTCCGATGCCAACAAGGCTCCCTCTGCGGCTCAGACCCTGATCTCCCAGGGCGTGTCCGTGGTGATCGGTACTTACGGCTCCGGCTGCGCCATTGCTGCCGGCGAGCTGTTTGAGTCCGCTCAGATCCCCGCCATCGGCACTTCCTGCACCAACCCCCAGGTTACGCTGGGCAATGACTACTACTTCCGTGTTGGTTACATCGATCCCTTCCAGGGCGCTGTGATGGCCAACTTCGCCAACAAGGAAAAGGGCAGCAAGAACTGCGCTCTGATCATTGAGTCCGGCGACGACTACTCCGCTGGTTTCGGCAACTACTTCCAGCAGGAGATGGAGCGTCTGGGCGGCAAGGCTACCGTTCTGGAGTTCCAGACCGGCGAGACCGACTTCTCCACCATCATGGCTTCCGTCAAGTCCGAGGGCTATGACGGCATCTTCGCTCCCGTTTCCATCGAGACCGCTGCCATGATCATCAGCCAGGCCCGCGATGCCGGCATCACCTGCCCCATCATGGCTGGCGATACCTGGGATGATATCTCCATCGCCCAGCGTACCGGCGACAAGGCCACCGAGATCTTCTTCTCCGCTTTCTTCGATGCCGCTGATACCAGCAACGAGGCCGGTAAGGCTTTTGTGGAAGGCTTCACCAAGTGGGTCGCTGAGGACAATGCCCGCCTGGAGAACAACGGCGGCGTGGCCGACGTGATCTCCAGCGTCACCCCCTGCGGCTATGACGCTTACATGGCTGCTGTCGGTGCCATCGAGGCTGCCAACTCCACTGACGGCGCTGCTATCCGTGACGCTCTGGCCGGCCTGGAGATCCCCGGCCTGATCACCGGCGACCTGAAGTTCGACGAGAACGGCGATGCCATCAAGAACTATGCCGTTATCAAGACCATCCAGGATGGTCAGATCGTGTACTACAGCACCTTCAACGGCCTGGAGTAAGCGATACCGGTACAACGTATATCGTAACGTAACGATCATTGTGAGGGGAGCGGTGCTCCCCTCACAATGCAACTTTCATTGACTCTTGCGTTTTTGGATGCCGGGGGCATCCCCCAGCTTCCGAAAGCGCAAGATTCATTATAAGGAGGAAGCAAACTTATGCATGACGCAGCGTATTATATCCAACTGCTGCTCTCCGGCGTCACGGTGGGCAGTCTGTATGCGCTGATCGCCATCGGTTATACCATGGTGTATGGCATACTGCGTCTTATCAACTTCGCCCACGGCGATATCTTCATGATGGCGGGCTTCTTTATGGTCTATATGTCCGCCTCCATGCCGCTGGCCGTGTCCATCCCCCTGGTGCTGATCCTGACAACGATCCTGGGCGTGGTCATCGAGAAGGCGGCTTACAGCCCCCTGCGTACCGCGCCCCGTATGTCGGTCATGATCTCCGCCATCGGCGTCAGCTATCTGCTGCAGAACCTGGCCACCTACCTTACCGGCGGTATCGCCCGCGCCTATCCCGACATCCCCTTCCTGACCCAGGTCATGCAGATGGGCAGCCTGAGTGTCAAGCGCATCACCATCATCACCCCCATCCTGACCATCGTACTGGTGGTCATTCTGGTGATCCTGATCCAGAAAACCAAGATCGGTATGGCCATGCGCGCCGTCTCCCGCGATTTCGAGACTTCCCAGTTGATGGGCATCAAGATCAATTCCGTCATTTCCATGACCTTCGCCATCGGCTCCTTCCTGGCGGGCGTGGCCTCCATCCTGTACTTCGCCAACTATGGCCAGGTCAGCCCCATGATCGGGGCTATGCCCGGCCTGAAGGCCTTCGTGGCGGCGGTGTTCGGTGGTATCGGCTCCATCCCCGGCGCGGTCATCGGCGCGTTCATCATCGGTATCTGCGAGTCCTTTATCAAGTCCAATGAAAACATTGCCGTGTTTAGTAACGCATTCACCTTTGCGCTGCTGATTATCATCCTGCTGTGCAAGCCCAACGGCCTGTTCGGCGAAAAACTGACGGAGAAGGTGTGAGATATGAAGAACAATAAGAAAAGAAATCTGTTGCTGTCTTTGATCCTCGCCGCCGTCTGCATCGTTTTTCTGCTGTATGTGGATAAGTACCAGCACTATTCCATGCTGGCGTCGGTGCTGAAAAAGGGCGCCATTTACTCTCTGGTGGCGGTGTCCCTGAACCTGCTGAACGGCTTTACCGGCCTGTTCTCCCTGGGTCAGGCGGGCTTTATGATGATCGGCGCGTATACCTACGCCGTGCTGACCATCCCTGTGGCCGACCGTGCCTCCGTGTACCAGTACTTTGACGGCGGTATCATCCAGTTCTGCCTGCCCATGGTGGTGGGCCTGATCCTGGCCGGTGTCGTGCCTATGATCTTCGCGTGGCTGATCGGTCTGCCGGTCCTGAAGCTGAAGTCCGACTATCTGGCCATCGCCACCCTGGGCTTTGCCGAGATCATGCGCGCCATCATCCAGTGGAAGCAGGCCGGTCCTCTGACCAACTCTTCCAACCTGCTGAAGAAGTTCGCCAACTTCGACAGTGTGCTGTTCCCCTTCATCGTGTCTGCCATCTGCATCGGCATCATCGTGCTGATCATCAACTCCACCTATGGCCGCGCCTTCAAGGCCATCCGTGACGACGAGATCGCCGCCGAGGCTATGGGCATCAATCTGGCCAAGCACAAGATGCAGGCCTTCCTGATCAGCTCCTTCTTCGCCGGCGTGGGCGGCGCGCTGCTGGCCATGTTCCAGTCCAGCCTGCAGGCCAAGGCCTTCACCTCCACCATGACCTATGAGATCCTGCTGATCGTGGTCATCGGCGGTATCGGCTCCATCACCGGCTCCATTCTGGGCTCGTTCCTGTACATCGCCTGCTCCGAGTGGTGGCTGCGCTTCCTGGATGACCCCATGCCCTACATCGGCGTCAACATCCCCTTTATGCGGGGCGGCTTCCGTATGCTGGTGTTCTCCGTGATCATCATGATCGTGGTGCTTTTCTTCCGGAAGGGTATTATGGGCGACCACGAATTCTCATGGGACGGGATCATCAACTTCTTCGGGAAGCTTTTCAGGAAAAAGGATAAGCCCGCAAAGGAGGTGGCGTCCAAATGAGCGAAGTGAAAAATGTGCTGCATGTGGAAAACGCCACCATGCAGTTCGGCGGCGTGGTGGCCGTCGATAACCTGAATCTGGACGTCAACGAGGGCGAGATCGTGGCCCTGATCGGCCCCAACGGCGCCGGTAAGACCACCGCCTTCAACGTGATCACCGGTGTGTACGCGCCCACCAACGGCCGCGTGACCTTCAACGGTGAGTGCATCGTCCGCAACCATCCCACCGGCAAGATGAAAAAGACCTATAAGGGCGAGCATCCCACCATGTATACCGCCCAGTTTGCCCCGGAGGAATCTCTGGAGGGCGATGCGCTGAAGGCATGGAAACAGGAGCAGAAGGAACGGGATGAATACGCCTTCTCCGACCATGTTCTGGATCCCACGCCCGACAAGATCACGGTGCGCGGCATGGCCCGTACCTTCCAGAACATCCGCCTGTGGAAGACCCAAACGGTGTTTGACAACGTGCTGATCGCCAAGCATATGCGCCGCACCAGCAACCTGTTTACCGCCGCCCTTCACCTGAACGGCAAGGAGGAGGCCAAGCAGCGTGCCGAGGTGCTGGAGCTGCTGAAGATCGTGGGGCTGGAGGACGTGAAGGACGAGCTGGCCACCAGTCTGCCCTACGGCAAGCAGCGCCGCCTGGAGATCGCCCGCGCCCTGGCCACCGAGCCGCAGCTGCTGCTGCTGGATGAGCCCGCCGCCGGTATGAACCCCCAGGAGACGCTGGAGCTGGCCCAGTTCATCCGGGAGATCCGCACCAACTTCCACAAGACGATCCTGTTGATCGAGCACCATATGGATCTGGTCATGGACATTGCCGATCGGATCTATGTGCTGGACTTCGGCCAGCTGATTGCGCAGGGTACGCCCGACGAGATCCAAAACAACGAGCGCGTCATTGACGCATACTTGGGGGTGGCAGACGATGCTGAAGATTGAGAACTTACATGTGTCCTACGGCGGCATCAAGGCCCTGCGGGGTATCAGCCTTGAGGTGCCGGACGGCAAGATCGTCACCCTGATCGGCGCCAACGGCGCCGGTAAGTCCACCACCCTGCGCACCATCTCCGGCCTGGTGAAGGCCGACAGCGGCTCCATCACCTATAACGATCAGGAGCTGCTGGGCAAGCCCATCAACAAGGTGCTGGAGGCGGGCATCGCCCAGTCTCCCGAGGGACGCCGCGTGTTTCCCAACCTGACGGTGCTGGAAAACCTGAAGGTGGGCGCGTACCTGCGCAGCGATAAGGACGGTATCGAGAAGGACATCAAGTGGGTCTATGAGCTGTTCCCCCGGCTGGAGGAGCGCCACTGGCAGCTGGCCGGCACCCTGTCCGGCGGCGAGCAGCAGATGCTGGCCGTGGGCCGCGCCCTGATGAGCCGCCCCAAGCTGCTGATGCTGGATGAACCGTCTCTGGGTCTGGCGCCCCTGGTGGTGCAGGGTATCTTTGATATCATCCGCACCGTCAACCAGCAGGGTGTCACCGTGCTGCTGATCGAGCAGAACGCCAACATGGCCCTGAAGATCGCCGACTATGCCTACGTCCTGGAGACCGGAAACATCACCAAGTCCGGCACCGGCGCGGAGCTGCTGGCCGACGAGTCCATCAAGGAGGCCTATCTGGGCAAAAAGAAGAACTGAATAAAAAGCTAAGGAAAAGCCAGTCTTACGACTGGCTTTTCCTGTTATGTATGCCGCTTTATTGTTCCGCAAACTCGCGCTCCAGCTGAAACAGCAGATAGCCATGGTGGTCGATCTGGTGTGTCAGACGAATGAGCTGCGGCAATGCCGGCTGGCCGAGACTGCGCATCAGCGTTCGGCCTTGCTGCCGGTACTGTCGGATCCTGTTGGAATGGAACGCGATCTTGATCAGAGATACTGTACGCGTTACATAATTCATAACTACCTCCTCATCTGCCGTGATACGGCTTTTCATGTGTGAATACGTTTTCTGTCCTGGTGAGGGGATTCTAGCACAAGGCCGCTGTCGAAACATGTCTTTTCCTGCTCAATCGGAAGAAAATATCTGTATTTTGTGAAAATTTGCGACAAATTGTGCAAAGAGCGAGAATTAACACGAGCTGATGATTAAAGGTCCGTTAAGAAATCGGAGACGCATGGAAGAAAAAGACGGCGATTTAACGCGGGAGCCCCGGCGAAAACCGCCGGGGCTTCCCTTTTGGAAAGCGGTGTGTTATGATAGCAAAAAACAGCCGGATACGGCAGGGAGGTGACGCAATGATCTGGTTCGTTGTGGCGGCGGCCAGTCTGGTGGCCGGGATCATTCAGTCTGTCACGGGCTTTGGCTCCGTCGTGTTTCTGATGATGGTGCTGCCCTTTTATTTTGATATGATCGACGCCCCGGCGCTGGCCATTGTCATCAACCAGCTGTTCTGCATGGTGCTGTTCTGGAAATACCGCAGGCATATTCAGTGGCGGGTGGCGCTGCCGCCTACCATCGCCTTCGCTGTGACCAATCTGCTGACCATGCCCTTTGTGAACGGCCTGGATCTGCAGATCCTGGTGCTGGTGTTCGCCGCGTTTCTGATCCTGCTGGCCCTGTATTTCCTGGTGGTGGCCAAGCGGGTGCGCCTTGCCCCCAAGCCCGCTGCGGGCGTGATCTGCGGCGCGCTGTGCGGCGTCAGCGCGGGCCTGTTTGCCATCGGCGGTCCGCCCATGGCGTTATATTATGTGGCGGCAGCGGAGGATCATGTCAGCTATCTGGCCTGCATGCAGTTCCTCTTCACCGTCACCGGCATCACCGGCATCGTGGGCCGCCTGTACAGCGGCCTGCTCCGGCCGGAGATCCTGCCCTATGCCGCCGCAGGCACCGTCTGCATCCTGCTGGGCGCGGTGGTGGGCGGCAGGATCGCCGGAAAGCTGAACGCCAACGTCATGCGCACGGTGGTCTATATCTTCGTGGGTATTTCCGGCGTGATCCTGCTGGCCCAGCAGCTATGAAAGGAGCAAGCGCTATGAATGAGATCATCGAGAGCCTGTACCGCCGGAAGTCCGTCCGGGTCTTTGAGGACCGTTCCGTTCCGGCTGAGATGAAGGCGGCCATCCTGCGCTCTGCCGCGGAGGCGCCTACGGCGGGCTGCCAGCAGCTCTATACCATTCTGGATATCACCGACCAGGCCCTGAAGGACGCCCTGGCGGAGACCTGCGACCACCAGTCCTTCATCGCCGGGGCGCCCATGGTGCTGGTGTTCTGCGCCGACTGCAAGAAGTGGTACGACGCCTACCGCGAGGCGGGCTGCGACCCGAGAGCGCCCGGTGTGGGCGACCTGATGCTGGCCTTTTCCGACGCCGCCATCGCGGCCCAGAACGCCGTGGTGGCCGCCGAGAGCCTAGGCCTGGGCTCCTGCTATATCGGCGACATCATGGAGAACTGCGCCCGGCAGCGCGCGCTGCTGCACCTGCCGGAGTATGTGTTCCCGGCGGTGATGCTGGTGTTCGGCTGGCCCACCCCGCAGCAGCGGGAGCGCCCCAAGCCCCAGCGCTGCCCCATGGCGCATATCGTCCACCAGAACACCTATCGCTCCATGGACGGGGCCGAGCTGCGGGACATGCTGGCCCACAACTGCGGGGCCAGACCCTTCGAGGAGTGGTGCGCGGCCTTCTGTGAGCGGAAGTACAACTCCGACTTTTCCCGGGAGATGACCCGCTCCGTGGCGGAATACCTCCGGCAATTCCAGCGGGGATAGACACCGCGCTGAAAACACGGTATACTGGACATACTGAATGAGAAAAGGGGAGGGGATCCGTTATGCAGGTGCTGTACGCCCTGGAATCCATCCGCACGCCGTGGCTGGACACGGTGATGGCGGCCATCACTCACCTGGGGGAGGAGACCGTCTTTATGGTGGCGGCGCTGTTCGTCTTCTGGTGCGTCAGCAAGCGCCACGGCTACTATCTGCTGGCGGTGGGCTTTGCCGGAACGGTGCTGAACCAGTTCCTGAAGCTGCTCTTCCGTATCCCGCGCCCGTGGGTGCTGGACAGCAACTTCACCATTGTAGAGAGCGCCCGCGCCCAGGCCACCGGCTATTCTTTCCCCAGCGGCCATACCCAGAACGCCGTGGGCACCTTCGGCGGCATTGCCCAGTTCACCCGCCGCAGATGGGTGCGCATCGTCTGCATCGTCATCGCGGTGCTGGTGCCCTTCTCCCGCATGTACCTGGGTGTCCACACGCCGCTGGACGTGGGAGTAGCCGCCGTCACGGCGGTGGCGCTGCTGTTCCTGCTCTATCCCATCATGGAGCGCAGCGACGTCCGCCACGGTGTCATGGCCGCGGTGATCGGCGTGATGCTGGCGCTGGCGGTGGGCTATCTGCTGTTCGTGTCGCTGTATCACTTCCCGGCGGACGTGGACGCCGACAACCTGTCCCACGGCGTGGAAAACGCCTGGAAGCTGCTGGGGGCCACGGTGGGTCTGCTGGCGGCCTGGTGGCTGGATGTCCGGTTCATCCATTTTGATACCCGTGCCGTCTGGTATGTGCAGCTCATCAAGCTGGCGGGCGGCCTTGTGCTGCTGCTGGCCATCCGGGCTGCGCTGAAGGCACCGCTGGCGGCGCTGCTGGGCGCGGGAGCGGGCGGCGCGGTGCGCTATGCCGTCATGGTGCTGTTTGCCGGGGCGGTGTGGCCCATGACCTTCGCGCCGTTGTGCCACGCGCTGGAAAAACGGGTCTATTGACGGAATAGAGCCCCGGTCTCCCGGTGCATACTAGGGGCTGTGAACGAAATGTAAAATTTTTCGCGGCGGGAACAAATAGCACTTCAAATCCGTCTATACTTATGCTATGATAGCAGATGGCGCAGTCTCTGCGCAGGTACGAGAGAAAACACCCATATTTGCCCGCAAGGGCCAGAAAAAAGGAAGGGATATCGGATGAAAAAGATGCTCGCCGCCCTGCTGGCGGCTATGATGATGCTGACGCTGGCCGCCTGCGGCGGCGGAAGCGATACCAAGACCGTGGATGTCCAGAAGCTGGCCGACGACCTGAAGAGCAATGTGCCCTACAGCGCCGATATGATCGCCACCGCTGTGGAGGATCTGAACTATAAGCTGGATCCCCCCGAGGGCACCACCATCGCCGGCTACATGGCCGACGGCAACACCGCCGACCTGATCATCGTGGGCCAGTGCGCCAGCGAGGATGACGCCAAGACCCTGTACGCCAACGTACAGACATATCTGGACGACCTGAAGCGTGAGGCCAACCTCTATCAGCCGGAGGAAGAGGCCCGCATCGACGGCGCGCTGCTGCGCCAGACCGGTACCCTGGTGGTGCTGTGCGTCAGCGATGACACCGCCGCCGCCACCTCCATCGTGGAGGGCTATCTGAAATGAGCCGGTACAGAGGACGCCGCCGGGGCGTGTCGCCCCTGATGCTGCTGATCGCGCTGGTGGTGGCCATCGCCGCCGTGGTGCTGATCATCATCAATCTGGGCAAGGACAAAAAGCCTGCCAATGACGACGCGAATACGCCTCCCGCCACCGGCGATACCACCGACCCCGGCAATACGGACGACCCCAACGCCGCCGATCCCGTCACGCCGGACGACACCACCCCCACCTATCAGAAGATCGAGCTGCAGGGCGATCAGCAGCAGTATGACGCCGTGTACCGGGTGGGCGACACCGGCTATGAGATGTACAGCTATGTGGACAGCACCGCCAAGAAGTACGCCGACAACGTCAACGCCGTGGCGGACGCACTGGCGGGCAAGGCCAACGTGTACATGCTGCCCATCCCCCTGAGCTCCGGTATCTGCCTGCCGGACGAGCTGTACGGCAAGGATATCTTCGCCGACCAGAAGGCCGCCGAGCAGAAGATCATCGGCTACATGAACGGCAATGTGAAGTCCGTGGCGCTGTATGACGCGCTGCTGGCCCACCGTACCGAGTATGTCTATTTCCGCACCGACCATCACTGGACGGCCACCGGCGCCTACTACGCCTACGAGCAGTTCTGCAAGGCCAAGGGTATCACGCCCACGCCCATTGCCAGCTATAAGGTGGACGAGTATGACGGCTTCCTGGGCACCTTCTACCGGGATTCCAACCAGAACGCCACCATGGGGGGCAACCCCGACAAGGTGGTGGCCTATCATCCGCTCAGCACCGAGGCCACGCTGGACTACGGCGACAGCGAGAACGCCAGCCTGACCCGGGGCAAGATCATCTACGATGAATCCACCGCCCCCGCCAGCCTGAAATACGGCGCGTTCATCACCGGTGACAACGCCTATTCCGTCATCAACAACCCCGATGTGACCGACGGCTCCCGCTGTATCGTGGTGAAGGAGTCCTTCGGCAACGCCTTTGTGCCGTTCCTGACGGATCACTATCAGACCATCTATGTGCTGGACTACCGGTACTGGAAGGGCAGCATCAGCCAGTTCGCCGTGGATAAGGGCGTTCAGGACGTGCTGTTCGTCAACAATCTGTCCGCCATTCGTTCTACGGCGCTGGTCAGCGACCTGCACAACGTGGTGTAAAACGATTCTGGCATGAGATCTTCGATTTCATTGCCAAAAGGCTTGCGGCAAGCAGAAAGATACCGGCGATATGTTGTAGGGGGCGGCGTCCTCGACGCCCCGTCCCTTTTACGATAATGCTCTGGTAAGCCGACGGGCCGTCGAGGACGCCGGCCCCTACGTCCGCGTCTTGCGCAAGAGCGACTTGGATACGATTCACACAACCTATCATCCCCTGTGGGACAGAGCGCTGCTCTGTCCCACTTTCCGGCAAAAACGCCGTAAACGACCTGTAAATTTTCCAAAGGAGAACGCCTTATGGTATTCAGCAGCACCGTCTTTCTGTTGATCTTCCTGCCCGTGGTGGCGGGAATCTATTTCCTGTGTCCCCGCAAGGCACGCAATACCGTGCTGCTGCTGTTCAGCCTGGTGTTCTACGGCTGGGGTGAGCCGAAGTATATCCTGATCATGCTGTTCTCCACGGTGTTCGACTACACCAACGCCCGGCTCATCGGCCATTTCCGGGATGCCGGAAAGCAGAAGGCCGCCAAGGCGGTGCTGATCGTGGATGTGGTGGGCAACCTGGGCATCCTGGGCTTCTTCAAGTACACGGATTTCGCCATCGATAACCTGAACAGCCTGCTGAGCGCGGGCATCCCCGCACTGGGACTGGCCCTGCCCATCGGCATCAGCTTCTACACCTTCCAGACCATGTCCTACACCATCGACGTGTACCGGGGCATTGTCAAGGACCAGAAAAACATCCTCAACGTGGGCGCGTATGTGACGCTGTTCCCCCAGCTGATCGCCGGCCCCATCGTCCAGTACAAGACGGTGGAGCACGAGCTGATGTACCGCCGGGAGAGCGTGTTCGAGGCCAGCCGCGGTATGCAGCGCTTTGTGGTGGGCCTGGCCAAAAAGGTGCTGATCGCCAATCAGGTGGGCGCTTTGTGGGAGCAGATCAGCGCCATGTCCGCACCCTCCGCCGTGACGGCGTGGCTGGGCGCTATCGCCTTCACCTTCCAGATCTACTTCGATTTTTCCGGATACTCCGATATGGCCATCGGCCTGGGGCATCTGTTTGGCTTCCATTTCCTGGAAAACTTTGAACACCCCTACGAGTCCCGCACCGTCACGGAATTCTGGCGGCGCTGGCACATCAGCCTGGGCACCTGGTTCCGGGAATATGTCTATATCCCGCTGGGCGGCAACCGCCACGGTAAGGGAAGGCAGATTTTGAACCTTGCCATCGTCTGGTTCCTGACGGGTCTGTGGCACGGGGCCAGCTGGAACTTCGTGCTGTGGGGCCTCTATTACGCGGTGCTGCTGATCCTGGAGAAGATCTTCCTGCTGCGGTGGCTGGACAAGGCCCCCAAATGGGTGGGCCATGTGTACACCATCTTCGCCTTCATCATGGGCTGGGTGCTGTTCGCCATCACCGACTTCAGCCAGCTGGGGCAGTACGTCTCCGCCATGTTCACCGCCCATTTTGCCGACGGCACGGCGCTGTATCTGCTGCGCTCCAACGCCGTACTGCTGATCGCCGCAGCCATCGGCTGCACCACCGGCCCGCTGCGGCTGTGGAACCGCGTGGAGGGCCGGCTGTCCGACACCGCCGCTGTGACGCTGCGCACCGTGGGCGTGGTGTTGCTGCTGCTGCTGTCGGTGGCCTTCCTGGTGGGCGACAGCTATAACCCCTTCCTCTACTTCCGCTTCTAAGGAGGTGCATCTATGAGTAATCCCGAAAAAGGCGGCGCACGCCTGATGAAAAGTGAACACAAGCGCCGTGAGCTGGCGCCGCTGATGGCCATCTTCGGCATCCTGGTGGCGCTGGCCCTGGCCTCGCTGCTGACGCCGGAGCGGGAATTCTCTCCCAACGAGAACCGCTACCTCCAGCTGAAGCCGACGCTCACCTGGACGACCCTCATGGACGGCACCTTCACCCAGAAGGCGGAGGACTACGTCTCTGACCAGATCGCCCTGCGGGATACCTGGATGGAGACGGCCTCGCTGGTGCAGCGGGCCGCCGGACGGCTGGAGATCAACGACACCTGGCTGGGCCGCTCCGGCCGCTACTTCGCCAAGGTTACCCCCGACACCTTCGATACTGCCCAGTACCATAAGAATCTGGAGCAGGTGCGGACATTCTTCGACAACAATCCCGATAAGGACTGCCGCCTGATGATCGTTCCCACCCCCGCCTATATGCTCCGGGACGACCTGCCCGCCAACGCGCCCCTCTTCGACGCGGACACCTGCTTCGGCACACTGCTGAACGAATTCGGAAAGCAGGCCATCGACCTGCGCGCCGCCCTGATGCCCGACGCGGCGGACATGTACTACCGTACCGACCACCACTGGACTACCGAAGGCGCGCAGACCGCCTACGGCGTATGGTGCGCCGCCACCGGACATGCGCAGCAGAACTGGCAGCTGGAAACGGCCAGCACCTGCTTCCGGGGCACCCTGTACTCCAAGGTGCTGCTGCCGGACAGCCCCTATGACCGGGTGTCCATCGCGTCTGACGCCGCCATCCGCTCCATGGACTGCGACGGCGAGGTGACCGACAGCCTGTACAGCCTGGCTGCTCTGGAGGAGAAGGATCACTATAAGATCTTCATGGGCGGCAACTACGCCAAGGTGACCATCGACACCGGCGCGGACACCGGAAAGTCCCTGCTGGTGGTGAAGGATAGCTTTGCCAACAGCTTCCTGCCCTTCCTGGTGAAGGACTACGACACCATCACCGTGCTGGATCTGCGCTACTACCGCGACGGCGTGCAGTCCCTGGCGGATGAGGCCGACGATGTGCTGGTGCTGTATGAGCTGACCAACTTTGCCGCCGATAAGAACCTCTATAAGCTGAACAAGAGCTGACCCCACAATAAAAGAGGGCAGGGCATGCGCCGCAAATGCGGCGTGCGCCTTGCCTTTTTTGCTGGAATGTGATACAATATCCCCGCAAAATCGTAACAATTCCGAAAGGAGCAATGATACTATGGAACTGAAAGACATCCTCAGCCGCGTGGATCACACTCTGCTGAGCCAGAGCGCCACCTGGGCGGAGATCCAGGCCATCTGCGACGACGGCGTCAAGTACGGCTGTGCCAGCGTGTGCATTCCCGCCAGCTATGTGAAGCAGGCGGCGGAGTATGTGGCGGGCAAGATCGCCGTCTGCACCGTCATTGGCTTCCCCAACGGCTATGACACCACCGCCGCCAAGTGCTTCGAGGCGGCCGACGCCGTGAAGAACGGCGCGTCCGAGATCGACATGGTCATCAACATCGGCTGGGTCAAGGACGGCCTGTACGACCGGGTGCTGGATGAGATCAAGCAGGTGAAGGCCGCCTGCGCGGGCAAGCTGCTGAAGGTGATCATCGAGACCTGCATGCTGACCGACGCCGAGAAGATCGAGATGTGCCGCGTGGTATCCGAGTCCGGCGCGGACTATATCAAGACCTCCACCGGCTTCGGCGGAGGCGGCGCCACCCGCGAGGACGTGGCCCTGTTCAAGGCCCATGTGGCCCCCCATGTGAAGATCAAGGCCGCCGGCGGCATCGCCGATTTGCAGGACGCCGAGGACTTCGTGAATCTGGGTGCCGACCGTCTGGGCACCAGCCGCATCGTCAAGGCCGTCAAGGCCATGGAACAGAAATAAGGAGGAACTGACACTATGCCTACCCCCCATAATAACGCCGTCAAGGGCGATTTCGCCAAAACCGTTCTCATGCCCGGCGACCCCCTGCGGGCCAAATTCATCGCCGAGACCTTCCTGACCGATCCCAGGCTGGTGAACAACGTCCGGGGCGTCCAGGGCTACACCGGCACCTATAAGGGCGTCCCCGTCTCCGTCATGGCCAGCGGCATGGGTATGCCCTCCATCGGCATCTACTCCTATGAGCTGTATACCCAGTACGACGTGGAGAACATCATCCGTGTCGGCAGCGCCGGCGCCATGCGGGCCGATCTGGAGCTGGGCAGCGTGGTGGCCGGACAGGGCGCCTGCACCAACTCCAATTTCGCCGACCAGTACGAGCTGGGCGGCAGCTTCGCCCCTATCTGCGATTTCGACCTGCTGATGGCCGCCGTGGACAGTGCCAAGGAGCTGGGCGTGAAGATGCCCGTGGGCAACCTGTACTCCTCCGATACCTTCTATGACGCCGCGCTGCGCAACATGCGCTACGCCAAGATGGGCGTCATGGCCGTGGAAATGGAGGCCGCCGCCCTGTACTGCACCGCCGCCTATACCGGCAAGCGGGCCCTGGCCATCTGCTCCATCTCCGACAATCTCATCACCGGCGAGGAATTGTCCGCCGACGAGAGACAGACTACCTTCACCAACATGATGGAGATCGCCCTGGAGATCGCGGTAAAAATGGACAAACAGTAAATAATCTGTGACAAGCGGGCTTTTGTGCGTCATAAACGCACAAAAGCCCGCTTCTTGCGGAACTTCCTAAAATAAGACTTGCTTTTACCGTAAGCACCTGTTAAAATAACGGTGTATGGCGATAAAGCCATGCGATACTGTTCCTGTTCACAACAGGAACAAATATTGAGAAAGGTAGATTAAGCACATGAAAAAGTTTCTTGCTCTGATTCTGGCTCTGGTCATGGCGCTGTCCCTGGTCGCTTGCGGCGGCAACAGCACCCCTGATGACAACCAGAATACCGACGAGCCCAACACCAATACCGAGTACAAGGTCGCTATGATCACCGACTACGGCGATATCACCGACCAGTCCTT
>USAT01000023.1 GCA_900552725.1 uncultured Eubacteriales bacterium
GCCTGACGCGGCAGGGCTGCCGGGTGGCCATCGTGTCCAACAAGCCCCACGGCGCGGCCTGTGAGCTGGCGGAGAAATTCTTCCCCGGCGTGCCTACCTTCGGCGAAAGTCCGGCCACGCCCCGCAAGCCCGCGCCGGACATGGTGTTCCATGCTCTGACCGCGCTGGGCGCGGAGAAGGACACCGCCGTGTATGTGGGCGACAGCGAGGTGGATGTGCAGACTGCCCGGAACGCGGGGCTTCCCCTTATCGCCGTCAGTTGGGGCTTTCGGGGCCGCGAGGCGCTGGCGGAGGCCGGTGCGGCGACCATCGTGGACGCGGCGGCGGAGATCGGGACGCTGTAACGGCGGGCCTGCCAATATCGGATGCCGCGTAACTTTCTCTTGTTTCCCGTCGCGGGATATGGTATAGTAGAGGAAGAATATGCGGGTATGATGAAATTGGTAGACATGCGAGATTTAGGTTCTCGTGCAGCGATGCGTTGGGGTTCGAGTCCCCATACCCGTACCAAAAAGCGGAGCGACAGAATATGTGCTCCGCTTTTTTACAAAACCGAATATTCAGAAGGGAGACACATTATGAATTGGTCTGTGATCGGCATTTATGCGTTTTTGTTTCTTATGCCACTGGTCGTGGGCGGACTGCTGCGCCTCCTGCTGCGGAAGCTGCCGCTGGGATGGGTACTGACCGCCATTGCCGCCGCGGCTGCTCTGGTGTCCTGGCTCATTGCGTGGAATCCCCCCTACGGCGGGAATGAGGGGTTCTATTTCCGGGCTTATATGCTGACCAGCTTTACGGTCGGTTCCTTTATCACAGGCGGGATCCTGTTGTACCGCCGCAAGCAGAATTAAGAGAGGAGCATCATCATGAACGACCACATCCTGACGCTGGCGCGGGAGTACGCGCCTTGTTACCTCTATGAATACGATGTGATGCGGCGGCAGGTGGAGACGCTGCGCCAGGCCTTCCCCCGATATGACCTGCTGTACTCCATCAAGGCCAATCCCTTCCCGCCGGTGGTGCGGGCGCTGGCCGGTCTCGGCCTGGGCGCTGACGCCGCCTCCGCGCCGGAGGTGCTGCTGAGCCGGAGGTGCGGCATGGCAAAGGCGGACATCTTCTTCTCCGCCGCCGGAAAGTCCGACGCGGCGCTGGAAGCCGCCTGGGACGAGGGCGAGATCATCGCCGACTCCCTGGTTGAGGTGGCCCGCATCGGCGCACTGTGCAAGGCGAAGGGACAGCGCCGGGCCATCGGCGTGCGGATGAACCCCGGCTTCGGCATGGGCGGCACCGTGGGCGGTCCCAGCAAGTTCGGCATCAACGAGGAGGATCTGCCGCAACTGAAGGCGCTGCTGGATACCCTGCCGGTGACGGTGGAGGGCATCCACGTTCACCTGAAGTCCCAGAATCTGGACGCCGACGTGCTGGGCGGCTGCTATCGGGACAGCTGGGCCCTGGCCAAGCGGGTGCGGGATGCCCTGGACGGTGAGCTGCGGTATGTCAACTTCGGCAGCGGCGTGGGTGTGGCCTATGACGAGGCCTTCGAGCAGCCCATGGCGCTGGCGCGGCTGCGGACATACACCGACGCCATCGCCGCCGACAACGACGCCACGCTGCGGGCCCGGCTGATGATCGAGACGGGCCGCTTCCCTACGGCGCAGGCGGGCACCTACTGGCTGCGGGTGGTGGACAAGAAGGTCTCCCGGGGCAGGACCTACGTCATCGCGGAGAACTGCATGAACGGCCTGCAGAAGCCCGCCCTGGCGGCCATGCTGCGCCATGAGCTGGGCGGCAAGGCACCCGCGCCCTATGAGCCGCTGTTTACGTCGGAATGGGCGTTCCCCATCATCGCCCACGGCGACGGGAGCCGCACGGAGACGGTGGATCTGGTGGGCAACCTGTGCTGCGCCGCCGATGTGCTGGCGGAGGACTTCACCGGCCCGGCGCTGGACATCGGCGACCTGATCGAGGTGCGCAACGCCGGCGCCTATGCCTGCACGCTGACAGCCCAGCGGTTTTCCAGCCACACCCCACCTCGGGAACTGCTGGTCTACGGCGACGGCCGGGTGGAGACGGAATAAACTGTGCCGCCAACGGCGGCACACCACAGCTTTTCTCTCTTCACTCTTCTCTTTTCACTGAAAAAGCGGGGGGCTGCGCCTCCCCCTTTTTTTTTATTCCTCCGGCCAGTTGGGGTAATCGCGCTGAATGTATTGGCAGACCTCCTGGCGGTCGATGCCCAGCACGACGGCCAGCTCACCGTAGAGCTGATCCTCCGCCCGGCGGAGATACCGCTCGTCCAGTTGGCTGACCTTGCGGCCCCGGCGCAGGGCGTCGCGGCGGCGGCGGCAGGTATACTTGATCATGGCGGCCATGCGGCGGCAGTCGTAGGAGGTCACCACCGCGTGATAGTGATCCTTGATGGCCCGCTGGCTCATGCTCTCCGGCTCCTCCGCCGGAAGCGCCGGCAGACTGGCCAGGAAATCCGTCACCTCTGATGCCGTCATGATGGGCCGCATCAGCACACGGGTATCCACCGGGGTCATCACCTGGCCGGTGCGGTACATGGGCGACAGGGTGTAATACGCCTTCGTCTTGTCATAGCCCGAGGTGTCGGGCGTGCCCACGCTGTCTACCCGGCAGACGCCCTCGCCGCCGTAAATGACCAGATCTCCTGCTGCAAACATGGCTGCTCCTCTCTCCGTATGATCCATTCGCCAGACAAAACACTGAAAAAAGCACGGCCCGACGGCCATGCACCTCATGCGTCTTACATTTATTGATAATAGTATAGCATATTTTGAAGAAAAATGTAAGAGGAAAATCAAATTTTGTTGAAAAAAGCAGCCCCTGTCCCACGACAGAGGCTGCTTTTTCATCATTTTACCCGGTTATTTGAACAACCACCGGCAGATCAGGATCACCACGCAGGCGCCGCCCACGCCGATGAGGAAGGAGCCCAGTGAGTTGCGGGCCACCAGACCGATGGCGCCCGCCAGCCAGTTGCCTACGCCGCTGCCCACAATGCCCAGAATGATGTTGCGCAGGACGCCGCCCTTGCTGCCCATCAGCTTGCCGGCCAGCCAGCCGATGACGCCGCCCACGATAATAGACCAGATCATATGTATGTCTCCTTTTGGTTGATTACTTGCCGCTGGCGCGATCCTGCCGGATCAGCAGCTTCAGCGCCTCGACGCCCACAGTCACGGCGGAGGTGGTGTCCTCGTTCATGTCCTGATCCAGGCCCGCGGCCTCCCGCTCCTGGTTCCAGATCACATGGAAGCAGCTGCCGCAGCGGCAGCCCAGCGCGCTGGCCACCACGAACAGGGCGGCGCTCTCCATCTCGCTGGCCTTGACGCCCAAGCGCTTCCACGCCTCCCACTTGTTCAGCAGCTCATAGGATACGGGCATCCGCGCCGGGGAATGCTGGCCGTAGAAGGAGTCCTTGCACTGCACCACGCCTACCTGGGTGCGCTTGCCCAGGGCCTGCGCCGCCTGCACCAGGGCGGTGGTCACCTGGAAGTCCGCCACGGCGGGGAACTCGATGGGGGCGTACTCCTGGCTGGTATGCTCGAACCGGATGGCGCCGGTGGCGATGACCACATCGCCGCTGCGGACATCCAGGTCGATACCGCCGCAGGTGCCCACGCGGATGAAGGTATCCGCGCCGATGTTGTGCAGCTCCTCCATGGCGATGGAGGCCGACGGGCCGCCGATGCCGGTGGAGCACACGGAGACCTTCTCCCCCAGCAGCGTGCCGGTATAGATGGTATATTCCCGGTTCTGGGACACAAAATGGGCATCGTCAAACAGCGCGGCGATCTTCTCGCACCGGCCGGGATCGCCGGGCAGGATCACATAGCGGCCCACGTCGCCCTCTACACAGCGGATGTGAAACTGCTTTTCCAGTTTTTGCATAACGCACCTCCAAGCGATAACAAAGCGTTGTAAATATGTTTGATATTACGAATTGTATTTGTTTCAAATGATGTGGAATATTATTTTACCACAGCTTGCGGAAAAATGCAACGCTGGGAGAAGTTGCAGGCAGTAGTTTCGCCGAAAAGCGACCATACTACCATCGAATGACAAGGGCAGACACGGTTTTGACGGCCAGAAATGCGCCCATACTGCAAGGCACCTGCCAGCGATGGATTTTCGAGTGGTTTTTGGTTTTTGAGACGCAGGCGGGCTGGCGCCCGCTAAGGCGAAAAGGGCAAAAAGCACCGAAAAGACACGCTGTCAGGCGTGTTTGCCCTTGTCATTCGATGGTAGACACGGCACAATGACGCAAGCGTGTGCCGAAAGCTTGATGAAAAAAGGAGGATGGGAGCATGGCAAAAAAAGCGACGGCCCTGCTGATGGCGATGCTGCTGGCGCTGGCCCTGGCGGGCTGCGGCGAAAACAAGGCAAACACCAACCGCCCCGGCAGCGACAGCAACAACACCACCAACAACGGCACCGCCAACAATAACGGCGGCACGGTGGACGACGGTGTCACCGACAGCAACGGCGCGGCGGATAACGGCACCAGCCGCAGCGGCGGCGCCCGGTACCGTGACAACGGCAACGACAAGGCCTTCAACGACAACCACGGCAGCACCTTCGGCGGCGCGGGCGAGGAGCTGCAGCGGGACGCCCAGCAGTTTCCGCCCACGGTGTATGACACCATGACCGGGAACCGGGGTGCCAGCGGCACCGCCACCTGGCGGCAGATGCTGGAAAACGGCTTCGTCCATGACACGGACGGCTTTTTGCTGGACGGCGAAAACAGCTGCTGGTCATAAGGAAAAAGGGGTGGGGGACAGCGGATGCCTCCGCCCCTTTGCCGTTCTGCCCGCGGCAGAAGCGGCATATGCTGGCATGAGGTGATATGTATGCAGATCCATGTGGTGCGGGCGAGAGAAACGCTGTACGGCGTCGCGCGGCAGTACGGCGTCAGCGTGACGCTGCTGGGGCGGCTGAATCAGGTGCCGGTGGGCGGCGCGCTGGCGGTGGGCCAGACGCTGGTGATCTATGAGCCGGAGCAGGTGCATGTGGTGCGGCCCGGCGAAACGCTGGCGGGCATCGCCCGCCGGGAGGGCGTGACGGTGCTGTCCCTGTATCAGAACAACTACTTCCTGGGCGGACAGCCCAGCGTCCTGCCGGACGAGGAGCTGATCATCGCCCTGAAGGGGGAGCGATCCGGCACGCTGGCGGTCAACGGCTACGCCTATCCCTTCATTCCCCGGACGCTGCTGCACGCGGTGCTGCCCTACATGACATATCTGACGCCCTTTACCTACGGTATCACGGCGGAGGGCGGCCTGGTGATCCCCGATGACGCGTGGCTGGTGGCCGCGGCGGCGGAATACCGGGCCCAGCCGTGGATGCACCTGTCCACCCTAACGGAGGCGGGCAGCTTCGACAGCCGCCTGGGCGGCGCGCTGCTGGAAAACGAAGCGGCGCAGGCCCGGCTGATCGACGCCATTGTGGCCAACATGACCGCCAAGGGCTACCGGGGGCTGGACGTGGATTTCGAGTATCTGGAGGGCCGTCAGGCGGCGGCCTATGCCGCCTTCATCGAAGCCCTGCGGCAGCGGCTGGATCCCCTGGGCTGGCCGGTGACGGTGGCACTGGCCCCAAAATCCGGTGCCGGGCAGAAGGGCCTGCTCTATGAGGGCCACGACTACGCCGCGCTGGGCCGGGCGGCTGACAGCGTGCTGCTGATGACCTATGAGTGGGGCTATACCGCCGGGCCGCCTATGGCGGTGGCGCCCCTGCCCCAGGTGCGGCGGGTGCTGGACTACGCCCTGACGGAGATCCCGCCGGAGAAGATCTTCCTGGGGGTGCCCACCTACGGCTACGACTGGCCGCTGCCCTTCCGGCAGGGCATCACCCGGGCGCCCTCCCTGTCGCCCCAGCAGGCGCTGGCCCTGGCACGGCGGTACGGCGCGGAGATCCAGTACGACGAAACGGCCCAGGCCCCATGGTTCCGGTACACAGCGGAGAACGGCACCCTCCATGAGGTGTGGTTTGAGGACGCCCGCTCCAGCCTGGCCAAATTCCGCCTGGCGGCGGACAACAGATTACAGGGGGTGGGCCTGTGGAGCCTGATGCGGGACGCGCCCCAGACGTATCTGGTGCTGCACGGCGCTTTCGGGATCGAAAAGGCAGAATGACGCAAAAAAGCAGAGGCCGCAAGCAGCCTCTGCTTTTTTATGAAAGGAGAGAGAGAATAACAATGTGAAAAACGATACTTTCTTTGTCTGATGCTACTATACAACAGCAAGGGGCGGAAGTCAACGAGTATGACAAAGAATTCACAAATTGTTCACAGGGCCTTGGGATACTTCCTCTTGACGATTAAAAATGGTTGTGGTAGTATTTAGCGTGCTAATTTTTAGCATGCTAAATATTTAAAATCATATTCGTAAAGGAGGGATCGCCATGGGATGCCGGGATATTCACGATGCTACGCAGATCGGCATGCTGATGGGCTATTGCGACCACCAGATGCACCGGCTGATGACCCGGATGCTGCGGCAGTACGACGTATCCCCCATGCAGTGCCGGACACTGACCTTTTTGCAGGAGGCCGAGGGCGAGGTGAACCAGCGGATGCTGGAGGAGCATCTGATGGTGAAGCCCTCCACCGCCAGCGGCATCGTGGGCCGGCTGGAGGAGAAGGGCCTGGTGCGCCGCCAGACCAGCCGCAGCGACGGACGGTGCCGCATCCTGGCCCTGACCGACGCGGGACGGCAGTTCTATGCCCAGTTCTGCGCCATCGCCGACCAGGTGAACGCCCAGGCGGGGCAGGGCTTCTCCCCGGAGGAGCGCGACACGCTGCGGCGGCTGCTGCTGCGGATCGCGGACAATCTCAGCGAAACTCAGGAGGACACAGAATGAAAACCTTTTTCCCCTTTACCAAGGGCTATCGCCAATGGATCCTGCTGGGCGTAGCCTGCTCCATCGCCGAGGCGGTGCTGGAGCTGGAGCTGCCCCAGGTCATGAGCGACATCGTGGATGTGGGCATTGCCAGCGGCGACCGGCGCTATATCATGATGATGGGCCTGAAGATGCTGGTGCTGGCGCTGCTGGCACTGCTGGGCGGCGTAGGCGCGGCGGTGTTCGCCGCCAAGGCGTCCATGGGCTTTGGCGCACAGGTGCGCCAGGCGGAGTATGAGCAGGTACAGCGCTTCTCCTTCGCCAATATCGAGCATTTTTCCACAGCCAGCCTCATCACCCGCCTGACCAACGACGTGTCATCGGTACAGATGACGCTGTTTATGGGCATGCGCATGTGCATCCGCGCCCCGGTGATGCTGATCACCGCCATCATCAAGGCCGTGGAGATCAGCCTTGACCTGAGCCAGGTGTTCCTGGTGGTGGTGCCCCTGCTGGTGATCACGGTGGTGATCGTCATTCGCTATGTGGGCCCCTTCTTCACCGCGCTGCAAAGCGCCACCGACGACGTGAACCTGGTGGTGCAGGAGAACCTCAACGCTGTGCGGGTGGTGAAGTCCTTTGTCCGGGAGGACGAGGAGACCGAGAAGTTCCGCCAGCGCAACGACAAGCTGCGGGACACCGCCGAGCGTGCCTTCGGCTTTGTGGTGATGTTCATGCCCATCATGATCCTGCTGATGGGCGGCACCATCGTGTCGGTCATGTGGCTGGGCGGCCACGACGTGGCGGAGGGCACCCTCCTGTCCGGCGACCTGATGGCCTTCTTCACCTATTCCAGCGAGATCCTGATGTCCCTGATGATGGTGTCCATGGTGCTGATGATCCTGACCCGTGCCATCGCCTGCGGCAAGCGTATCAAGGAGGTGCTGGAGGAGCAGCCGGAGATCACCGACGACCGGGCCGACAGCAGCCTGACCGTGGAAAACGGCGACATCCGCTTTGAGCATGTCTTCTTCAAGTACCATCCCACGGCGGAGGCATGGAACCTGAACGACATCGACCTGCACATCGAAAGCGGCATGACAGTGGGCATCCTGGGCGGCACCGGCAGCGCCAAGTCCACGCTGGTCAGCATGATCCCCCGTCTGTACGAGGTCAACGAGGGCGCCGTCTATGTGGGCGGCCACAACGTAAAGGACTACACCATGGAGGCACTGCGCGACGGCTGCGCCATGGTGCTGCAGAAGAACACCCTGTTCTCCGGTACCATCCGGGAGAACCTGCGGTGGGGCCGGGCCGACGCCACCGACCAGGAGATCGCCGACGCCTGCCGCATGGCCTGCGCCGACGAGTTTATCGAGAAAATGCCCGACGGCTACGACACCCACATCGAGCAGGGCGGCACCAACGTGTCCGGCGGCCAGAAGCAGCGCCTGTGCATCGCACGGGCCATCCTGCGGCGGCCCAGGGTGCTGATCATGGACGACAGCACCTCCGCCGTGGATACCGCCACCGACGCGAAGATCCGCGCCGCCCTGAAGGAGGCCCTGCCCGGCGCCACCAAGCTGATCATCGCCCAGCGCGTCACCTCCGTGATGGACGCGGACATGATCCTGGTGCTGGACGACGGCCGCATCGTGGGCCAGGGCACCCACGCGCAGTTGATGGAAAGCTGCGATATCTACCGCGAGGTCTATGAATCCCAGCAGGAAGGAGTGAGCATTGATGGCTGACAACAAAACGAGAGCACCCCGGGGCGGCGGCCACGGTCACGGCCCCAACGGACACGGCTTCCAGCGGCCCAAGGACATGAAGGGCACCTTCCGGAAGCTGATGCGGTATGTGGGCCGCTATAAGGCAGCGCTGGTGCTGGTGGCAGTGTGCCTGATCCTCAGCACCGTGGGCAGCGTGGCCTCCAGCTATATGCTCAAGCCGCTGCTGAACGACTATATCCTGCCCGGCGATTTCCCCAGCCTGCTGAAAATGCTGGTGCTGATGGGCGGCCTGTTCGCCCTCAGCGCCGGATGCTCCTACGCCTACGCCCGTATCATGGTGCATGTGGCCCAGCGGACGGTAGCCGCCATCCGGCAGGATCTGTTTGACCGGCTGCAGGCCCTGCCCATCCGCTACTATGATCAGCACCAGTCCGGCGACCTGATGAGCCGCTTTACCAACGACATCGACACCGTGTCGGAGATGCTCAACAGCAGCTTCGCCAGCATCATCTCCAACGTGCTGACCTTTGTGGGCACGGTGCTGATGATGATCATCCTGAACCCGTGGCTGACGCTGATCACCTTCGGCTTCCTGGCCCTGATGGGCGGCGTGGTGAAGGTCATCGGTGGCCGCAGCCGGGTGAACTTCCAGCGGCAGCAGGCGGCCCTGGGCGCGGTGAACGGCTATATTGAGGAGATGATCGAGGGCCAGAAGGTCATCAAGGTCTTCAACCACGAGAAGCAGGCCATCGACCGGTTCACCGGTCTCAACGACGAGTACCGCCAGGCCGCCACGGCGGCCCAGGCCTATGCCGGTATGATGATGCCCGCCATGGGCAACCTCAGCAAGATCAACTACGCCGTCACCTGCTGCGTGGGCGGACTGCTGGCCATCGGCGGCATGTTCGACGTGGGCTCCCTGGGCGCGTACCTGCTGTACGTCAAGCAGGTGAGCCAGCCTATCGGCCAGATCAGCCAGCAGGTGAACACGCTGCTGGCCGCGGCGGCAGGCGCGGAGCGCATCTTCGCCGTCATGGATGCCCAGCCGGAGACCGACGAGGGCAAGACCGTCATCGTCCGGGTGGAAAAGGACGGTGACACCCTGACCGAGACCGCTCAGCGCACCGGCCGCTGGGCCTGGAAGAAGCCCGACGGCACGCTGGTGGAGCTGAAGGGCGACGTGCGGTTCGACCATGTGACCTTCTCCTACGACGGGGAAAAGACGGTGCTGCACGATGTGTCCCTGTTCGCCAAGCCCGGCCAGAAGATCGCCTTCGTAGGCTCCACCGGCGCGGGCAAGACCACCATCACCAACCTCATCAACCGGTTTTACGACATCCAGGAGGGCACCATCACCTACGACGGCATCGACGTGAAGGACATCGCCAAGGATTCCCTCCGCCGCTCCCTGGGCATGGTGCTGCAGGATACCCACCTGTTCACCGGCACCATCGCCGACAACATCCGCTACGGCAAGCTGGACGCCACCGACGAGGAGATCCGTGCCGCCGCCAGACTGGCCAACGCCGACGGCTTCATCCGCCACCTGCCCCAGGGCTACGACACCGTCATCACCGGCGACGGCGCGGGCCTGAGCCAGGGTGAACGCCAGCTGCTGGCCATCGCCCGGGCCGCCGTGTCCGATCCCCCGGTGCTGATCCTGGACGAGGCCACCAGCTCCATCGACACCCGCACCGAGACGCTGATCGAGCGGGGCATGGATTCCCTGATGGAGGGCCGGACGGTGTTCGTCATCGCCCACCGCCTGTCCACCGTCCGCAACGCCCAGGCCATCCTGGTACTGGAGAACGGACAGATCATCGAGCGGGGCGACCACGCCCAGCTTCTGGAAGAGAAGGGCCGGTACTATCAGCTCTATACCGGCCAGGCAAAATTGAGTTAAAAAAGGAGAGACGATCATGACAGAGAAAGAGCTTTGCCAAAAGGCCATCGACATGCTGGATATGGCGTATATCCCCTATTCCCACTTCCCCGTAGGCGCGGCACTGGAGTGCAGCGACGGCACGGTCTACACCGGCTGCAACATCGAAAACGCCGCCTACGGCGCCACCATCTGCGCCGAACGCACCGCCATCTTCAAGGCCGTCAGCGAGGGGCACCGGGACTTTGTCCGCATCGCCATCGCCGGCCGCAGCGACGACTACTGTGTGCCCTGCGGCACCTGCCGCCAGGTGATGATGGAGTTCGCCCCGCAGATGGAGGTCATCTGCATCAACAAGGCGGGCGACGCGAAGAAGTTCGCCCTGAAGGAGCTGCTGCCTTATGGATTTGACCAAACCTGGTTATAATTTTCAGTGCGTTTTCCACAACTTTCCGGGAACAAAATGGTGAAAACGCACGTCTAAAGAGGCAGACCCGCATGAATTGCGGAGATCAAGGAGGATATGTTTCATGAAAAAGCTTTTTGCCCTGCTGCTGGCCGCTGTGATGGCCCTGTCCCTTGTGGCCTGCGGCGGTAACGACACCAAGACCGACGAGCCGTCCGGCGATCAGGCCGCTGAGATCACCAGCGCTCTGAGCCTGCTGGAGACCGTGTGGAACGACTACAGCGACGACGAGAAGTTCTCCGTGGTGGGCGGCGGCCCCGACGCGGAGCAGATGGTGGACGGCGCCCCCGGCGTCTTCGACCTGAGCGACCGCTCCCTGGCGGAGTACCATCTGGTGCTGCCGGAGACGGCGGAGGTGGATGAGGCCGCGTCCCTGATCCACATGCTGAACGCCAACACCTTCACCGCCGCGGCCTATCACGCCACCGGCGACGCCCAGGCGCTGGCCACGGAGCTGCGTGACGCCGTCCAGGCCAACCGCTGGATGTGCGGCTTCCCCGATAAGGTGGTGGTAGCCGTCCGCGGCGAGTATGTGGCCGTGGCCTTCGGCGCCGAGGATCTGGTGGACGCCTTTGCCGGCCGTCTCAGCGGCATCTTCGGTATGGCGCTGGCCTACGACGAGGCCGTCCAGGCGTGAGAAACGCCATTGTAAAAGGGGTAGTCTTTGTGCTGCTGGCCTGCGCCGTCGTGTTCGGCGCGGCGAAATGGATCCCCACACAGGAAGCGCCGAGTGCGGCGCTTCCTGACGTGTATGTGTACCAGGGCTACGCCGTCACCACCGAGGCGGGATATGATCAGAAGTCCCTGGACTACGCCGCTTTGAAGTTCCAGCAGCTCTATGACAGCTACCTGACCGGCAATGACGGACACATCTATCTGTCCGTCGTCCCCGATAAGGGCAGCTTTACCGCGCCGCCGGAGGGCTACACCCCCGCCTCCGCCCAGGAGACGGCGGACACCCTGCTGGCGCAGTTGGACTTCGTGCAGTATGTGGACATCGCGCCGGGACTGACGCTGGAGGACTACTACCGCACCGATCCCCATTGGCGGCAGGAGTGCCTAGTCGCCACGGCGCAGACGCTGGCCCAGGCCATGGATGTACCGCTGGCGGGTGATTTTCAGGAGAACGCCATCGACGTGCCCTTCTACGGCGCTTACGCAGAGAAGGCGGGAGAGCCGCTGGCGGCGGATACCCTGCGGTATCTCACCGGCGAGGTGCTGGACGCCTGCACCGTCTATGACTATGAGACGGACGCCCGGGAGCCGCTGTACGACCTGGCCGCCGTGGACACGGACACGCCCTACGATCTCTATTTGCAGGGCAGCCGGTCGCTTCTGCGGATCGACAGCCCGCTGTCCGCCACCGACAGAACGCTGGTGGTGTTCCGGGACTCCTTCGGCAGCAGCCTGATCCCGCTGCTGGCGGAGAGCTACCGCACCATCTACGCGGTGGATATCCGATACCTCTCCAGCCAGATGGTGGGGCGGTTTCTGAGCTTCGACGGCAGCGAGGATGTGCTGTTTTTGTACAGCACCCTGGTGCTGCAGAACAGCCGGACCATGAAGTAGCGAAGGAGCAGGCGCTCTTTCGGCTTGCTTTCCCCTCTGCTTTCCTGTACCGGAGGCCGCATCGGGGGAGATAGACGTAAAAAAGACTGACACGCTTGCGTGTCAGTCTTTTTTTGCACATTGCTGCATTTTTGCGGCGTCAGAGCACTGGCCGGTGAAGCGTCACGCAGGGTGCGCGGCAGCCTGCATCAGGTAAACAGCGGCAGGAGCTTCTGGATAAGCTCCACGCAGCCGTCCTCGCCCAACTGCTCGGAGTCCAGCGACAGGTCGTACCCTGCGGCGTCCCGCCATTCCTCGCCGGTATAGTAGCGGTAATAGGCGGCGCGGCGCTTATCCTCAGTGCGGACGTACTTCGCCACCTCGCGGCCGCTCCAGGCCAGGGAATAGGACGCCACACGGGCCAAGCGGGCCTCCAGCGGCGCGTGGACAAACAGCCGCAGCAGTCTGACATTGGGCTGGTCCATCAGAAGATAGTTGGCGCACCGGCCCAGAATGATGCAGTCCTCCGTGGCGGCCAGCTCCTTGATGATCTTCGCCTGAAAGCTGAACAGGTTCCGGGTGGAGATGAAATCGTTGCTGTCCGGCGGCAGGGTCTCTCCGGTGTAGACCTTTTCCGCGGCGGAGAGCATCTCCTTCCAGCCGATGCGTTCGTCCGCCGCGCCGAAAAGGCGCTCGTGGATGCCGCTGACCTCCGAGGCCTTGCGCAGCAGATCGCGGTCATAGTAGGGGATATTCAGCTTTTCGGACAGCTTGCGGGTAATGTCGTGGCCGCCGCTGCCGGTCTCACGGGCGACTGTAATGACAAAATGATCCATATATGTTCCTCCCTTACGCGCCCAGATAGGCTTTGCGGACCCGGTCGTCCTCCGCCAGCTCCGACGCCGCGCCCTCCATGGAGATGGTGCCGGTCTCCAGCACATAGGCCCGGTCGCTGACGGCCAGAGTCATCTTGGCGTTCTGCTCCACCAGCAGAATGGTGATGCCGCTTTTATGCAGCTCCTCAATGATGGCGAAGATCTCCTTTACCAGCAGGGGGCTCAGACCCATGGAGGGCTCATCCATCAGAACGATGCGGGGATTGGTCATCAGCGCACGGCCCGTGGCCAGCATCTGCTGCTCGCCGCCGGAGAGGGTACCCGCCAGTTGGCGGCGGCGCTCCTTCAGCCGGGGGAAGTGGCCGTAGACCCGTTCCATGTTCTCCGCCACACGCTTGGTGTCCGAAATGGAATAGGCGCCCATTTTCAGGTTTTCCTCCACGGTCATCTGGGCGAACACATGGCGGCCCTCCGGCACATGGGCCAGGCCCAGCCGGATGATGGAGTTGGCGGGGACGGACTGGAGATCCGTGCCGTCCAGCGTGATGGAGCCAGAGGCGGCGCGCAGCAGTCCGGAGATGGCGTGCAGTGTGGTGGTCTTGCCCGCGCCGTTGGCGCCGATGAGGGACACCAGCTCGCCGTCGCCCACCGTCAGGGAGATACCCTTGAGGGCGTGGATCGCGCCGTAAAATACATGCAGATCTTTGATTTCCAGCATATGTGTTCCCTCCCTTATTCGCCCAGATAGGCCGTGATGACCCGGGGGTTGGCGGCGATCTCCTGGGGCAGGCCGGACGCGATGGTCTGGCCGTAGTCGATGACCTGGATCCGCTGGCATACGTTCATCACCAGCGACATATCGTGCTCGATCAGCAAAATCGCGACGCCGAACCGGTCCCGGATGGTGTTGATGCAGGACAGAAGCTCCGCCGTTTCCGTGGGGTTCATGCCGGCGGCGGGCTCATCCAGCAGCAAAACCTTCATGTTGGTGGCCAGGGCGCGGGCGATCTCCAGCTTGCGCTGCTGGCCGTAGGGCAGGCTGGCGGCGGCGACGTCCGCCTTGTCCCGCAGTCCGCAGATCTCCAGCAGCTCCAGGGCCTTTTCCGTGGCCTCACGCTCCGCCTTCCAGAATTTCGGTGTGCGGAACGTGGCGTCCAGCAGGTTATAGTGCAGATCCTTGGTGCAGGCCACCTTCACGTTTTCGATCACCGTCATGTCCGTAAACAGACGGATGTTCTGAAAGGTCCTGGCGATACCGGCCTCCACGAACTGGTGGACCTTTTTCCCGTTCAGGGGAACGCCGTCCAGCAGGACGGTGCCCTCTGTGGGGACGTACACGCCGGTGAGCAGGTTGAAAACGGTGGTCTTGCCCGCACCGTTGGGGCCGATGAGGCCCACCAGCTCACCGGGATAGATGGAGAGATTAAAATTCTGCACGGCGTGCAGGCCGCCGAAGGAGATACCCAGATGCTTGGTCTCCAGCACCGGCGTTTTTGTTGTTTCAGACATGATGCCTGGCCTCCTTCTGTACGGATCTGCCCTCGGAGCGGGCAGTGCGCCACGCCCGGAGCTTTGCGGGCCACCGGGGAATATCGCACAGGGCGAATTCCTTGCTGCCCATGATGCCGCGGGGACGGAACATGATCACGATGACCAGCGCGATGGAGTACACCAGCATGGGATAGGTGAACACATTCTGCAGCAGAGCAGGCAGCGCGGACACCCACGCGCCGTTTTTGATGGTATAGTTCAGCAGAAACAGCACCACGGCGGCGATGACAGAGCCAGTGAGAGAGCCCATGCCGCCCACCACCACCATGACCACGATGAACACGGAGTTCAGGATGGAGCCGTTGGTGAAGGCAAAGGACGTGGTGGAAAGAGCCGCGTTGCAGCAGGCGTACAGGGCACCGGTGATCCCGGCGAAGAACGCGGAGATGGTAAAGGTCAGCATCTTGTAGTAGCTGACATTGATGCCGGAAGCGGCGGCGGCGATCTCGTTGTCCCGGATGGCCCGGATGCTGCGGCCGTACTTGGAGCGGACGAACATGAACATGCAGGTCATGCAGAGGATGATGGCCAGCGCCGCCACCCACAGATACCGCATCTTCTCATCGTTGGAAAAGCCCAGGCCGGTGGCATACAGCGACGAGGAGGCGGAGCCCTGGGCAAGACCCTGCTGCCCGCAGAAGGGCAGGTTGTTGATCAGGTTGACGATGATCATGCCGAAGCCCAGGGTGATGATGGCCAGATAGTCGCCCTTCAGCCGCAGGGCCGGAATACCCACCAGCAGGCCCAGCAGAGCGGCGGCCGCCCCAGCGGCCAGCACGCTCAGCAGCAGCACCAGCAGAAAGATGGGGCCGGATTTCTCCGCATAGATGCCCGCACGCTGGAACGCCAGGGAGATCAGCGCCGCCGTATAGGCGCCGACGGCCATGAAGCCGCAATGCCCCAGGGACAGCTGCCCCAGAAAGCCCAGCACCAGATTCAGCGACGCCGCCATGATGATCAGGTAGCTGCACTGCCAGATGGACGGGGTGATCTTCAGCTTCATGGTGCCGCCGCCCAGCTGGCCCATCAGGGTCACGGCGGCAAACAGGATCACCAGCGCGATAAAGTTTATCAGATAACGCAGTTTCGTGTTTTTCATACTTTTTCACCCACATTCTTTCCCAGAATACCGGCGGGCCGGATCATCAGCACCACAATGAGGATCAGATACACAAAGGTGTCCGACATGGAGGAATTGATATAGGTATTGGCGCCGGACTGGACAATGCCGATCAGCAGGCCGCCCAGCATGGCGCCGGGCAGGGAGCCGATGCCGCCCAGCACCGCCGCCACAAAGGCGTAGATGCCCAGCGTCGCACCCATGGTGGTGTACACCTTGGGGTACTGGGCGATGTACATCAGGGCCGCCACGGCGGCAAGGCCCGCGCCGATGCCGAAGGTGGTCAGGATGGTGTGGTTCACGTTGATGCCCATCAGTGTGGCGGCCTCCTTATCCTCGGCCACGCACCGCATGGCGCAGCCCACCTTGGCCTTCTGGGTAAACAGGTACAGAGCCACCATGATAACGGCAGACACCGCCACGGTGATGATGGTAGCATGGCTGACGGACACGCCGCCGATGGTGAAGGTCTTGGCGAACAGGGTATAGGGCACCTTGGGATCCGGGCCGATGGCTGGAATGGCCTGGGCCAGATTCTCCAGCACAAAGCTCATGGCGATGGCGGTGATGAGGCAGGTCAGGTTGTTGCCGGTCTTACGGACGGGCCGGTAGGCCAGCAGCTCCACCAGCATACCCACGCAGGCGCAGATGATGATGGCGGGCACCACGGCCAGCCATCCGGGGATCCCCGCTGCCATCAGCACGGGAATGGTGAAGAACAGGGAATAGCCGCCCACCATGATGAAGTCGCCATGGGCGAAGTTGATGAGCTTGATGATGCCGTAGACCATGGTATAGCCCAGGGCGATCAGGGCGTACACGCTTCCCAGACGCAGCCCGGTTATCAGGAATTGAATGAATGTGATCATGGAAAAAGTTCCCCCTCTCGGAAGCAGATCAGAAATAGGCACACCTTGCTTCGCCGGTAAACCGACAGGGTGAGATACAGTGCGGGTACCTTGAAAATCAGGAGGGAGGCGCAGGCGCCTCCCTCCCCTATGGCGCGTTGTCCGCGTTTGATACGGTCAGTTCAGGCTCAGATCCTTGACAGTGATCTTGGTCACGGCGGCATCGCCGTCCGTGTAGGTGTAGCCCATCAGAACGCCGCCCTTGATGGGCGTACCGGTCTCATCGAAGGAGAAGGTACCGCAGGTGCTGTCATAGGCAACGCTGGTATCGGCCAGAGCAGCCTGCACGCTGGCAGCGTCAGAAGCGCCGCAGGCCTCCATGGCGGCCTTGTAGACATACACGGCGTCGTAAGCCAACGCGTCAAAGTTGTTGGGGGTCTCGCCGTACTTGGCCTCGTAGGCGGCAACGAAGTTCTTGGAGACATCGCTGGTGGCCAGCTCCGTGGAGTAGTGGTTCACGAAATACACATTGTTGTAGACGGACAGATCCGCACCGGCGGGAATGGTGGTCTCGGTGCTGTCCACACCGTCGGCACCCAGCAGGATGCCGGTAAAGCCTGCGCTGCGGGCCTGGGGCACCAGATAGGGGCCCATCACGTCATAGTAGAACGGGGTAAATACCAGCTCGGCACCGGCGGAGACCATCTTGTTGAACTGGTTGCTGTAGTCCACCTCGGTCATGGTGGCCACGGACTCCTCAGCCACTACCTCCAAACCCTTGCTCTGGCAGGCCGCGATAAAGGCGTCACGCAGACCGGCGGAGTAGGTATCGGCGGAGCAGTAGACCACGCCGACCTTGGTATAGCCCTCGTCCAGCGCGTACTGGGCGGCCAGCTCACCCTGGAAGGAATCACGGAAGCAGGTACGGAACACATAGTCCATGGTGGTCGTCAGGGAGTCCGCCGTACCGGTGGGGGTGATCAGGACCACGCCCTCGGAATTGGCGATGGCGGTGATGGCGGAGGTGCAGCCGGAGGTGGCGGAGCCTACCACCAGCTGGATGCCGTCGGAGATCAGCGCGTTCATGGCGTTGACGCACTCGGTGGAGTCGCCCTGGTCATCCTTGACCTCCAGCGCCAGCTGGTGTGCGCCGTCACTGAGCATCACACCGCCGGCGGCGTTGATCTCCTCAATGGCCAGCTTGGCGCCGTTTTCATTGTGGGTACCGTAAACAGCCAGGCTGCCGGTCAGCGGGCCGATCAGGCCAAGGGTAATGGTGTCGCTGCCGCCGGATGCGGCACCGTCAGATGCGGCGTCATTTCCGGAGCTGCCGCCGCAGGCGACAAGACTGAAGGCCAGGCAGCAGGCCAACAGCAACGCAATAACTTTTTTCATTTTCATCAGAATGCCCTCCTTGTTTTGATTTTGGTCTGATAAACAGAAAAGGCGTGTGTCCGGGCTATCCCGGTCACACGCCTTTGTGTTGCGCTTTATCATAAGCGTAAATTTGAGGTTTGTCAATCGCCATAACTCTACAAAATATCCGGTCAAACCGCATACACATTTGGTACATCAAACGATTTTGCGGCGCAGGGGCCGGGAGGGTGTAGAATCCTCTCCGCGCAGACAAATGTCTGTTTGTGGAATTTGTGCAAAGGGGCGATCCCGACAGCAGGCGGCGCAAAAAACGCCGGGCGGGGATTCGAAATCAAAGCGCCCCACGCTTTTGCACCCCTTATTGCTGCTGCAAAACGCTGCCGATGTCCGTATCCAGACAGATCGACTGACCTTCGATCTCCCGCAGGCAAGCCGCCTGGCCCTGATTGATACATGCGTAAATGGCGTTGGGGTTCTTCGCCGTCATCTGCCAGAAGGGGTATTTGATAATAACAGGGGTGTTATAGCCCACACCCAGCTCCAGGAATAAGAGCTTCTGCCCCTCACGGGTGCGGAGGAAATTCTCATACCGCTCTGCCGCCCGGTGCCAGCCCTCGTCCTGTACGAAGGTATCGTCGCAGCGGAGGTTCATGGTCATAGGCCTGCCGCAGTGGGGACAGGTCGGAAGAAGCTCGGTCGGGATTTTCATGTTCTCCTGTCGCTTGACCATTTCACGGATCACGTCCTCGTTATCAAAGGTCTCCTGACAGCAAGGCTCACTGCACTGAAACAGACCGTAATCCCCCTGTGTGTAGAACAGCCGCTTCTTGTCAAAGCCAGCCTTCTGAAAGCAGTGGTCAACGTTGGTGGTGATGACAAAATAATCTTTGTCCTGTACCAGCTTCAAAAGGTCATCGTAGACCGGTTTGGGCGCGTCCTGATAGCGGTTGATGAAGATATAGCGGCTCCAGTAGGCCCAGAATTCCTCTTGTGTGGGGAAGGGATAGAAGCCGCCGCTGTACATATCCCGGATACCGTATTTCCGGGCAAAATCGGAGAAGTGCTGTTCAAACCGCTCGCCGGTGTAGGTGAAGCCCGCCGCCGTGGACAGGCCGGAGCCCGCTCCGATCACCACGGCGTCGCAGTCCCGTAAAGCTGTCCGCAGCCGGTCAATCTGCCCGGAGCAGCTTTTCATAGATGGCTTTGTCCAGATCCTTGAAAACATTGAAGATCACCTTCCTGACACTGGTTTGCTTTTGCAGAAATTCTTTGACTGTCCGGACCGCGATCTCCGCCGCCGGTTCATTGGGAAAGCGAAACTCCCCCGCGGAAATGCAGCAGAGCGCCACGCTCTCCAGACCGTTCTCCGCTGCCAGCTCCAGGCAGGAGCGGTAGCACGAAGCCAGCAGCTTCTCGTCCTGCCTGCTCACACGCCCATGGATGATGGGACCAACGGTGTGCAGCACATACCGGCAGGGCAGATTGAACGCCGGGGTGATCTTCGCCTGTCCGGTGGGCTCCGGAGAGCCCTGCTTTTCCATCAGCGCCTCGCAGGCCAGCCGCAGCTCCACGCCCGCATAGGTGTGGATGGCGTTGTCGATGCAGCGGTGGTTGGGGATATAGCAGCCGGTCATGCCGCTGTTGGCGGCGTTGACGATGGCGTCGCATTTCAGCGTGGTGATATCGCCCTGCCAGAGATACAGTCCCGGCTGGATGGGGGTCAGGTCGGCAGCATCGGTAACACCCTTTGCGGCGGTCTCATCTTGCAGATATGCGTCCTGCATTTGCAGGAACTCCGTGCCGATGCGCGCCGGTCTGCGAAGGTTCATCAGTCCCCGCAGGAGCTGGCGCTGGCTGTTCGTATCGGTTGGTATGGCTATACCCCGGTACTCCGGCTGCTCTTTCAATAATGATTGGATCAGAAACAGCCGCTTTTCACTCTGGTTCACGCTGTATCACCTCTGCATCATTTTATCACGCGTTTGCCGCCGCGTCGATCAGAATTCGTAGGGCGGGTTGCCGGAGAAGTCGGCGATGATGCCGTGGGCGGCACTTGGCCTTGCCGTCACGGCCCACGGTGGCCAGATACTGCACAGGGTTGGCGTTCAGAAATTCTACGACTTTGTTCATGATAAGTACCTCCAAATGGTGTTTGATGCCGAAAGGTTGCTTTTTTCTTTCGTTGGCATTATAATAACGCCATAGAGCCTATTCGTAAAGTAAGCACAATATTGTGCCGTAGTTACCAAAAGGATACGATTGGAGGATATCATGGAAAAAGCCGTCAAAAACGAACTGCCCGCCTGCCCGGTGGAGACCACACTGACCCTGATCGGGGACAAATGGAAGGTGCTGATCCTGCGGGACCTGATGCCGGGGACAAAGCGGTTCGGCGAACTGAAAAAGTCCATAGGCAATGTGTCACAGAAGGTGCTGACGGCCCAGCTTCGCGCCATGGAGGAAAATGGTTTTGTCCACCGGCAGGTCTATGCCGAGGTGCCGCCGCGGGTGGAGTATTCCCTGACCGACCTGGGCAGAAGCCTGAAGCCCATCCTGGACTCCATGTGGGCGTGGGGTGAGGGATATCAGAAGCAGCAGGGGGCACAGTAGGCTTGAAGCATGAAAGGAGCACCTCTTTCGGTTTCCCGAAAGAGGTGCTCCTTTATTCGCCTTGCGGCGGGTCTGCGCAAAAGCGCGCAGGAGCGGTCGGTCAGTCCCCGAACAGTTCCTGTGCTTCCAGCTGCAGCAGCTTGCTGACCTCCATGGCAATATCGTTGAGCGAACAGTCCAGATCGCCCCGGAACCACTGCTTATAGAGGTTCACGATGCCGCCCGCGAAATAGCACACGCGGAGGCTGACCATTTTGGAATGGCGCATATCCTCCGGAATGTCGCTGCTGTTGAGCATATAACTTGTGAACGCCTTTTTCAGCTTTTCCATAAAGATCTCCGAGCCGTTGGCGCGGACCAGCGTGCGGTAAAAATCCGCGTCCTCCTCCAGATACCGGCTGAGCTTCAGCAACAGCGGCGCCGGATTGCGGAAGAAGCTGGTATAAACCAACTTCATGTATGTCAGAGGCAGATTGATTGCCTGGATTATTTTTTGCAAAAGCATAAGGAGGAACTGTTATGAGTGAAAATATCGTGACGCTGAATAATGGTGTGACCATGCCGAAAATCGGCTATGGCGTGTTCCGCATGACGGATCAGGCTGTTTGTGAAGATGCTGTCGTTCAGGCAATTCAGGCGGGCTATCGTCTGATTGATACCGCAGCCGCCTATGGTAATGAAGAGGCGGTTGGTCGGGCGATCCGTCGCTGCGGGGTTGCCAGAGAGAAACTGTTTATCACTACCAAGCTGTGGGTACCAGACATCAGCTATGAGGGCGCAAAGCGCGGGTTCGCAGAGTCTATGCAAAAGCTGGGATTGGACTACCTTGATCTTTATGTGATTCACCAGCCCTATCACGATGTATTCGGCGCATGGCGGGCGATGGAAGAATTGTATGCAGAGGGCAGGGTTCGGGCGATCGGTGTGGATAACTTCACCCAAGACCATTTGGCGGACTTCCTGTTCTGGAACAAAGTAAAGCCCGCCGTAAATCTATTGGAATGCAATCCGCTTTTTCAGCGAGAGGACGAGATGTCCTATCTGAAAGCGCAGGGGATTCAGATGCAGGCGTGGTCGCCGCTGTCCGCAGGGCAGAATGATCTGTTCCATAATAAGACGCTCCGCGACATTGGCACCGCACACGGGAAGTCCCCGGCGCAAGTGGTTCTGCGCTGGCTGACACAGCGTGATATTGTACCGCTGGTCAAGTCCTCGAATCCCAAGCGGATGAAAGAAAATCTGGATATTTTTGATTTTGTACTTTCCGAAAAGGAAATGCAACAGATAGAGATGTTGGACACCGGGCATACCTGCTTTATGCCCCGAAATACCGGCGCAGCTGTGACTGCTTTTTTGGAACAGGCTTGTACCGGTTTAGCTCCGTCTGGGATGATGACATCCAATATTCAAAAGTAACTACAAAGGGTTTGGGACTATCCCAAAAATGAAAACAGAGCGTTTCGGCGGTCAGCCGGAGCGCTCTGTTTTTTCGGTGTGGGTACTCACCGGATTTGCTTGCTGTTATGAAGTGACCTCTTGTCAAGAGCAAAAATAAGATCACAAAATATTTTTTCAGGCGTGAGGGCAGAGCCTCAGTATAACAGTTTCCCGGCATTGGCCACTCTGTTATACGCGGATTGGATACCGCAGGTCAATGGTCCGCCGTGGATTCTGCCATCTATTCACGCGAATCAAAGCAATCAAGCAATGTCGGCACAGCAAGCCCGCAGATCATCCAGACCCTGAATGGTATCTGAGACCCTGCCCTCACACCTGCTTTCCTGTGGATGAGATCCGGCTTTGGCGGTTCTATCCGCTCATCTGCCTTCTGTGGTATTTCGTCAGCTCCGTCAAAGCCCTGCTGCCACAGGCAGTGCAGAGCAGCCTTGCCAGGGACATTAAAACACCATGCTATGCAATCTCATCTGTCATCATCCCCCAGATAAAACACGCCAACTCTCTCGCCACGGCTACAATGGCGTCGTTCCGCTTCGCTCCGTTTTTTAGCGTCATCCGATAATACCGGCGGCGCAATCTCTCATTCGCCCTGTCTGCGTAGGCGACCACCTCCGGTGGGTTCCCCTCCTGCCGTTTCTTCAGTTCCTTTGACTTGAAGCCTATCGTTCCTCTGGAATAGCTCTGTGATGATTCTACCAAAAGCCGTCTCAAATGACTGTTGCCCGCTTTCGTGATGGCAAGGCGGTTTCTGCCCCCGCCGCTGGAATCTTCGCCGGGGACAAGGCCGAGAAATCCTGCAAAGTTCGGCGCTTTCTCAAATCTTCGGAAGTCCCCGACCTCCACCAAAAGTGACAGTGCCGTATGCGGTTTGATCCCGATGAAGCAGCCCAGGCGGTGTACCCGCTCTCCATACCGTTCATTCCTCGCCAGTTCCTCAATCCTCGCGTCCAGACGCTCCAGCTTGTCCGTCAGATAGTCGTATGTAATCAGATATTCCTGAAGTGTTTCTTTTTCTAACAGCGTAAGATCGAGTCCGCGCAGCCATTTCAGGTGGTTCTCCGTCCAGAGGCTTTTGCCACCCGTATACTGTTTTCCCAGCCGCAGGACAAAGGCTGTATGTTGCCTTTTATAACCGGCAGCGTCCCTGCTTTGCAATCGGCTATGACACACCGGATAACTACTGCAAGCGCTTCTATCGAGGTGAGCTTGAAAAGAAGGATACTTTCTCAAAGCGCATCCTGACCGAAGAACCCAAATTCGTGCAGAAACGAAAAGATACAGAAAAATAACCCTGTGCCGTGTCTACTTTTGATTTTGTCTCTCTACTCTATCCAAAACTACTATCCCTTGCAAACAAGGACATTACAAGGCTTTGAATCATCGTGTCCACTTTTGAAAAAGGATTTCGGCAAAAATTATTGTCCGTGTCCACTTTTGAAAAAACAATTTCCGCAAAAATGTTCCTCATGTCTACTTTTGAAAAAGTAAATCAAAAATAAATATTTTTTGTGTCTACTTTTCTTGACTACTACAACCCCTTTTGGCCATTTTTGCGGAAATTTCTCAAAATTATTTTTCTCGCGGCTCATGCTGCGCTCCTTTCGTTCTGTTCGGGTGGATATTCCTTCCAGAACGAAGGGCGGCGGGGAGCGGCAGCCCACGGCGAAAAAGTGCCGGGAACGACA
>USAT01000024.1 GCA_900552725.1 uncultured Eubacteriales bacterium
CGGCTTCACGCCCCGGATTTCGGCAATGCTGCGCTTAAATTTCTTCCCGGCGGCGTCGGAGAGTTCGGCGGTCTTCTGTGTGAGGGCTTCGTCTTCTTCCATGAGACTGTCTTTCTGCCCGATTTGCTCGCCGAGGACATTGATACGCTCGCGGGTCGCGGCGATCTTGCGGCGCTGCTCCGTAGCGTTGGCCTTTGCAAGCTCCTCCATGCGGCCGTAAATATCCAGCCCGAGAAGGGCGCTCAAGACCTCCATGCGGCGGTCGCTGTCTGCCTCCAGAAACAGGCCGTAGGCGTCCTGGCGGATAAGGGCGATGGAGCAGAATGTGTTGCAGTCCATCCCGAGCAGGCCGATGATCTTCTTCTGCGTAAGCGGCATGGTCGTATCGCTCGCGTCGTCCCAGGCATCCGTATCTGGGTTGAACCGCTGGAGCGAAAGGGTTCCGCGTCCGCTTTTCGTGCGCGTTCTGATAACGCGGTATTTCTGGCCGCCGAGGGCGAAGGTGAAGGTAATGGCGCCGCTCTTTGTGCCATCGCGCACCCAGCCGCCGACGTCTTCTTTTCGGGTCTGCTCATAAAGGCAGTCGGCAATCGCGTCCATAAAGAGGCTGCTCTTTCCGACGCCATTCTGGCCGTTGACCATCGCCATGTGTACGGGGTCGAAGTCAAAGGCGGCTTCCGTATAGCTACGGTAGTTCTTTACTTCGATGGTAAGCGGCGTGAAGGAGCCGGTATGCTTTCCGGCGTCGCGGCCATCGTCGGCCTGCTTGATGATGGGCGCGGCCAGTTCCATAAGCCGGGCTTTATCGGTCTCGGGGATTTCTGCTTTGTCCAGCCAACGGGAAAGGCATTCGACCGGGCCGTCTGTTTCGTTGATGGGCTCCTTCGCGCCCAGCTCCTCGATTTCTTCCGGGAGGATTTCGGCAACGTAAAAAGCGCCGGCCGCAAGAAGCGCCTTCTGATATTCCGCACGGTTAAATGCTTTGTCCTGGTCGCTGTCACAGTCGTAGCGTACTCGCACGATTGCGTCCTTGATGGCCTGATACTGATGATTGAGCTCGCCGCTGTGAATGAACGCGGCAACGTCCTCCGGGCCGATGTGGAGTGTGTAGTGCTTTCTTTCGGGCGTGTTGACGAAGTGCGTCGCAACAGCCGTGCCAGGTAGCCCAACCGGCGAAGTGAAAATATCGTGGTAATAAAAGCCGTGCTCCGTGCCTTCGTCGTTGAAATTGAGCTGATTGGGAGAGCCGCAGTAATAGGCCGGCGTGTTAGAGACAAGGCGCTGCGGGTGGTGGATGTGGCCGAAACAGGCCAGGTCTACGCCGGTGGCGTCGATGGTGGCGGGAAGGATTACAACGTCCTGGCCGGCCAGGAATGTGCTGCCGTTATCAGCTTCGGCACCGCTGACCGTATAGTGGGCGACCAGAATAGACGGTATCGCCCTGTCGAGCTGCGTTGCCAGCCCCAGCACCACGTCGTTTATGAGCGCGGTCGCGTTTCGGTTCTCGGTTTCCTTATCAATGCCGGGGCAGAAGGTGCGGAGCCGGCCCTTATCAAAGCCGGGGACGCCCATGATCTGGACGGGGCCTCCGGTGGTCTGCAACGTCAGCACCTTCGGTGCCGTGATGATATGGAGGTTCCTGGCGTCCTTCGTAAGCTCCGCCAAAAGCTCGAAGGCGCGGGGGTTGTCGTGATTTTCTGTTCCGAACAGCAGCACTACCGCGCTGCTTGCTTCGCAAAGGGGCCGGATAAAATGCGTCACCGCGTCGTTCACGTCCTCAAGGGCCGTATCAGCCCATACGCGAGAGCGGTTAAAAAGATCGCCGGCGATGATTGCGAGGTCGGGCTTCTCTGCCTGGGCGGAGGCTACGATAGCCTCCATACACCGCAAGGTATCAAGTCTGCGGAGGTTCTGGCCGTCTTTCGTCGGCCCTGTCAGGTCGCCGAGGTGTGTATCGGCGGTGTGTAAAACTTTCATAGGTTATCTCCTTTTTCAGCGCCAGCGTCTTGCGGGGTATGGGCCGATGTATCGGGAGAGGTTGTAGATGTATGCGCCGCAGCGGACGCATATATCGTTCTTTCCCCAATATCCGAGCTTCTTCATCCCTCGGACGCTGCCGGTGTAGTGAATAGATGGATGCTGGCCTTTCTGGCCTTCGGTGAGCCTCATGTACCTCAAACAGCTTCCTCCTTTGCAAGCGCGGCCGCAAGCTCCTGGAGCATCTTGTCGATGGCTTCCGCGTCACAAACGAGTTCACGGGTGCTTGGGACACCTTTGACGCCGTTCCGCCTTGCGTCTATCCACATTTCGATGTGTTCGTCGATGTCCCACCCAGCCGCGTATTCCTTGACGTTCTGAATGAAGTCCTTGGAATCTACGCAAATATTGAAATCTTCTCCGGCCGGGGAAAACTTTGCAAGCTCGATTGTTCCGTCGTTATCCTCACGAACCGTCCATTCAAGGCGCTCGCAGATGTCGGAGAGCTTTTTGTCAAGAGCCATATCAGCGTCCTCCGCGCTGCGCGGAACGCGCCTTATCCTGGCAGACCTGGCAGAGGGCGCGGCCGTAGATGCGCTTGCTATACGCAACGATGTCGCTTACCTTCCAGTTCTTCCCCGGGGGAGAGACGATTTTCCGGTGGCAGTCCGCGCAGATGTCGGCTTCTGTGCTTTGCGGTTCGCCCCAAGCGCCGCTTGCCGCGCCTTCGTCGCCCCATTCGCCGCCTTCGGGCTCGTCGGGGTCTTCTGCGGGGTCGTACTGGCCGGGCCCTTCGTCGGGATAGGCCGGAATCTGCTCCGCCTTCTGCGGCTGCTGCGGAGCTTCGAGCGCCTGCCGCTGTGCTGCGGGGAGGGGCGTTTCAAAGAGCATCCCCATAGACTGCAAGTAGTTGGCCGCTACGGCGTCTTTAATCTCCGGTGCGTCCAGATTGGGGACGACGCGGGCAACGACAAAGGGCTTCTTGAGGTCTTCGTAGGCATACGTCCCGGCGAGGCCAAGGGCGGCTCTGATTGCTCGCATGAAGGCTTTACTCTCTGCCATCGCTGTGCGGTGCGGGAGGAAGCGCCGGTACTGCTGGCCGTTGGCGCCGTCTTTCATGCCGGCGGCCTCCAGGGTGCAGTCGATTTCCTTCGTGGCCTGGAGGAGCCGGAAGCCGCCGGACGGCTCCGGCACTCTGATCGTGACCGTCACGGCCACGTCATGCACATGGGGGCAATTCCCGCAAGAGCGAGCCTTGCCGGTGGCTCTCGCCATTTCGATGCAACGGTCGCAAACCTCGGTTCGCCCGGGGGTCGTGGAAACGATGCTGATGTTGGCTGCGGCGGCCAGCTTCATGCCGCCGACCTTCGTGATCGCGTAGGCGCTGCTGGATTTCTCATAGTAGATGTCCTTGCTCGGGCCGTTGTTGGAGCTGTTCTGCCGGACGTCGAGCTGCACTTCCGAAACGGTGATACGCTGGAGGTTGCTGGCGACCTGCATGGTCGTGACCGGCACGAGGACGTTATATTTTTCGCGGTCGTACTTGTTGAGCTGCACGATAGCGTTGGTGGGGTTCATAGGTTATCCTCCTTCAAAAAGGTCTTGACGCGGGTTGCTGCCCGTGCTATATTGTGACCATAGGTTATTTTCCGAGCGAGCCGCTTCCTGCGCCAACAGGGGCGGCTTTTTCTATGCCTGCGTTCATCCCGACAAGCAGGATGTCCGAGATTGTTTCCTCCAGCTTCCGGAGGAAGGCGAGCGCATTGCCGAAGTCTTCGCGTTCGCTGTCGTCAATCACTCCATCGAAGGCAATCTCCTCCAACTGGTCGGCTACCTCTTGCGCGTCTTCGAGCATCCTGCTCACGCGAAGCGTTGCAAGCGGGAGCGGACGGTCTGTTGCTTTTCGGCCGATGCGCTGCCCTACGGGGCACCCGGCGCAATACTTCACCAGAATAGCGGGGTTCTTGTAGCTCTCCGAATAGAGAACAGCATCACCAGGTTCCATCAGAACCTCTCCGCGCTCATGGCGTCCGATTGTCTCCTGCGAATATGGTACTTTGGTCGTTGCTGTGCCTCTGCTGGCATATCCGGCCTTCAAACGTGCCTCGCGGAGATAATCGGGCGCGTTTTTTGTTGCCGTATCTGACATTCTGTGAGCCTCCTTTCCGTGGTATCATTTGTTTGTCAGCAAGGGGAATCGCCTCCGGCGGCCTTGCTGATGGCCTTCAAGACGCAGCGAGCCGCGTACTCAGCATTTCGGGTGAGCTGGCGTTGCCATGCACCGTAGCGAGGCGACCAGCGGAAGCCGTTGGATTTAAGGACGCTGCGGGTCTCCTCGTCGGGCTTCTCGTCGAAGATGATTTGGAGCCGGTCGGCCTCCAGGTTGCGGACGATCTCGCCGCCGTCGAACTTCTCGTTTTCGGTGGGCTGGGCCTGCTGCGCCTGCCGCTTGTCTAACTCGGCCAGACGGTCGGCGACGCGCTTGATGTAGCCACGGCGGCTCTGCAGCTCGTAAGCCGGGAACGGGCAGCCATAAAGCGCAAGGGGCGTTCCGTCGCCTTTGGCGAATACGCCGGGTCTGGTAAGCCACGCTTTTTCCTTCGGGGTGATGCCGGGGCAGCCATCCAGCGTTTTGTTCTTGCGATAGAAGGCATTGGCAGCCTTTGCATCATCCAGAGATTTTTGATAGGCGGCAAGCTGCTCCGTAAGAATCTCCCGGGCGTGAGGGTCGGCCAAATCAACGGGGCCGGTGCCGACGGATTTGATTTTGCTCAAAATGCCTTTGATCTCGTCGTATTCTTTCCAGAGCGTATCCTCGCGGGCCATCTGCTTGTTATGCTTCTTCATGTTGTAGCCGCCTGCGCCGGAAATGAACTGGCTGGGGTAGCTGGCCTGATTGCGGTTGTAGGCGTTCGTCCACTCCGCGAGGCGCCGGGCATAGCGGTCGAGCAGCGCGTCGAGCTTGTCGTGGTAGAACGGGCTGACTTCGGCTTTCTTTGAAGCCACCAATGCGGCGGCTTCGTCTACTGTGGCGCGGTAGCCATCCGTGGCGCTGCCTGACTTGTAGTCGCTCATGTGTACCATGGAGTGCGCGGTGCGGGCGGTTTCTTCGCTGATTTCGTAGTAATTCACTTGGTATCCTCCTTCGGTTCCGTGTTAGACGTAAACGGGGTCTTTACCTCGCTCCGTGTTCTCGCCGGCGAAGCAGTATCCGCAGAACTGCCAGATGCTATTTTCTCCGGCGTAGGTGATGCGCTTAAAGGTGGCGAAAACAGGACGCCACTTTCCGCTGTTGGGGTCTTCCCGATGGGAATAGGGCTCGCCGAGCTGGGTGCAATCGCTTCTCATGCAGGCCGGCGGGAGGCAGTTGACGGCGTTATCAACAACGCCCTGGCTCACATAGTCGCCGACCTTGGCCTTGCCATAGTCGAAGGTATCTTCCGTGTAGACCTCCTTATTGTCGGCCGGCGCTTCGCCGCAGTCACATCGCTCGCCAGGGTCAAGGGCGCAGCCGCAACGGTCGCATTTATAATTCCACATTGTCTTTCTCCTTTCTCCGCCTTCGGCGTTCCGCTTCCTCCACCCAGGCCCGGAGACGGTACCCGAAGTAGACCAGAATGACGGCCCAGATGGGGACGGTAATTTCTCCGCCGGGAAGCCCGGCGCGAGCTGCTGAAATGTCAATAGCCCAAAGAACGAGCCTGGCGGCCGCAAAAGCCGCAAGGGCCGTGAGGAACAGCCGGGGGAACTTGCTCCGGCGCTTCCGCCTGCGTCGCTGCGTCTGTGCGCTGACGGTCATTTCTATCGTCTGCATAGCTGCTCCTCCTCAGGCCGTTTTTGCTGCCCGTGTCTGCCGGGCGGCGGCCTTTGCGGCAACCTCCTGCGTGTAGCAATAACGCTCATGGAAGTAGCTCTTTGCGATGCGGCCCGGAATGATGCAGTAGCCTCGGTCGCTCAATTCGCGGTTAAGGTCTGCGATAATCTTGTAGCTTTTACTCCGTGAGAGGCCGGTAATTGTCATAACGTCCTCCACAAAGTAGAAGATGTCCTTGACAGTTTTCATCTGACCGCCCCCGCTTCCGTCTGCGGATACGTCGCCATGAAGCGGCGAACAGTGGGGATAAGCTGATGGCCGGCGCATCTGCCGGTAGTGGTCTCAACGAGGGTGGTGTACTTGACGCCGGCCTTCTCGGCGAGCTCCTTGACGGTCATGCCCGTCTGGGCGGTAAAGACGCGGACTTCAATGCCAAACTCGGTCTTTGCCTTCCGTGGTGCGCTCATTTGGTTTTCCTCCTTACCTTATTTATTTGGCTTGTAAATACGATGAATAGATGGTAGAATGAGATAAATCAGAGGCGTTTCCGGCTCGCGGTCTCTTTCGTGACTGCCTGCGGAGTGAAGCCTCCAGGCGGTTCCCGACGCTCACGAGAACGCCTGCGGCCGTGATGGCCGCGACCATGATAACGAAGCCGCCGGGCATATCAGCCAGGCCGTCGGCCAGCAGCGCCGTCCCAAAAATGAGGATGAGCGCCAGGCCGTAGATTGCATCGAGAAGTTTCTTCATTGTTCTGTCTCCTTGTGAATAGGTGCGGCCTGCAGGGTTACCAGTCCTCCGCTTCCTCAGATAACAGGTCTTCAAATTCAACTTGGCCGGGAAGCACCCCATCTTCCATCCACCAATGAAACACGTCTCGTCCGGTCGTCCCGGCTCTCCATGTTCCGTCAGTTTTGCCTCGTCGTTTTCGTTCATCGAGCATCCTGTCAAAAGCGCGAATATATGCGTCTTTATACTTCGGATACCTGGTGAACTCTTTTTGCCTGCCTCGGGCTCCGGCCATAGGGCATCCAACGCACCCAACGCGGGAAAAGCCGCACTCATAAAGAGGATTGACCGGGATTTTTTCGGCTTCGATATAGTCCCAGACATCTGCATCAGACCAGTCAATAATGGGATTGCAAACAGCTTTATGCTGCCTCATGCACGTTTCAAAGAGCCGCCGTCGGTCGTCGTTGTCGTTATTGAGGACGATTTTCTTTCGTGGGTCTGATGGCATAGTTTCGTAAATGCCGCGATTGTTCTTACGCTTGACGCTCTCCGCCCACCTAACACCCGTCGTTATGTAACGGCCTTGACCTCCGCGCTCCTTGAGAATGGAGCAACAGTAGCGGACGAGCCGCGTAGGAGGCATGAGTTTTTGCGGGATAAGGCTCCACATAGTCACCCGTTCGCCCTTGTAGTACGGGTAATTGATCTCGCATTTTATCCCTTTTTCCTCGAGCCGCTTAAACTCGCGGCGGATGAAATAGACCGTCTCCGGCGCGTCTACGGTCGTGTGATTGTGCATAACCTCGAAGTCGATACCGGCCTTCTCGGCGAGCGCCACGCAAACGGAGCTATCTTTTCCGCCGCTGGTCGTCACAATGAGCGGAGCCTTGTAAAAGCGTTCGGACGTGTCTGCCGCTTCGCGGAGCCGCATAATGGCTTTTTGCTCTAAATCCATATCCATTAAGCTGTTTCCTCCTCGTCGTCCTTGTACTCTTTTGTGTCGATAACTACCGTTTCCCCGGTAGGAAGCTCAACTGTTATGACCCCATCACGATCCTCCATCGAGGCCTGACCGGCTCCATAAAAGAACTGACATCCTGCTTCCTCTGGGTCTGGCATCCAATTTCCAAGCATAATTTCCAGGGGTACGAGGCAAAAACAGTCGTCTTCGCTTGTGTAGCGGCGGCCTTTCTGGTCGTGGTAAATCCGGGGATAAATATCCGGTGCATTTTCGTTTTGGCTGAAAAATGTCTCTGCGGAAATGACCTGAAGCCCGGTCGGGCCATCTTCACATACGGGGCTAATGTGTTCCTGCATAGTGTCGCCCCAAATATCCCAAGGCGTGATTCCAACTGTTTTTGGGCAATCGGTTAAAACTGCAAACGGGGCGCCGATGCAAAAGCCGATTTTAGAGCTGCTGACCTTACGCCCTTGAACTTCGCTGGCAGAAAAATGTTTGCAGACGAGCTTGACCTCGGCGATGGTGTAAGTGCCGTGCCGGTAGCACTCGTAGAAATCGTGGACAGCTTGTGTTTCGCTTTTGGCGTGTATGCATTCCGTCCCGGTCGTGCCGTTCTCGCGGGTGAAGAAGATTTTGTAGGTGTTCATATAGGTTATTCCCTCCGATATATTTTCCTTGTGTTTTCGCCGTATTCTTCGGGTGTAGCCTAATTATCGCTGAGTACAGCGGAAAAGTCAAGCGATTTTTCGCCGCAAACTTCGATTTGTTGACTTCGCTGTATTCAGTAAACCTGTTTTGTTGACTTTGCTGTGTTTTGGGGAGATTTTTTATGAATTTTGCTGAGAGACTTGATGAATTGATGGCTGAAAAGAAAATGAATAGCCTGCGCCTCTCCAAAGAAATCGGCGGCTCCGACCGCGTAATTGGTGCTTGGCGTAAAGGTGAATATGAGCCAAAACTAGAAAGTCTTATTCGGCTCGCTGAGTTCTTCAATGTCTCGCTTGACTATCTGGCTGGGCGTTCCGAAGTCCGGGAAATGAGCATAAAAAAAGAGCCCGCACCGGAAATTTCCGAGAACGGGCAAGAGCTTCTTGAAATATATAATCAGCTCCCCGAAAGGGAGCAGCTTCTACTCCTGGGCCGCTTGCAGGAGCGGTACGCACCTGTGCTTGATACCGCTTCTGCGGAGCCCCCCGCGCACAATGCGGAGGCCGTATAATCTACGTCGATTTCGGGAGGAGATAGGCCGTGGAAAAGATAGAATGGAACGGAGAATACTACGCGAACTTCTTCGAGGCCGAAGGCGAAGGCCCCGGCGGTCAAAAACTGCGGTCTTGGGATGATGCACGGAAGTATGGATTTCTCTCTGCCGGTGGGGCTCGCTGCTATTGGCATCCGCTTCTAATGCTTTCTCCTGGTGACCGCGTTTGGGTGAAGATGAAGCATAAGGATGGAACGAAAGGATTTGTCGGCTGCTGCATCGTCAACGCATCGGCCGCGCCGGCTACATCGGTGAAAATCAGTGGGACGCCGTTCTTTTCGCTGCCGCTGTCCGGGGAATACTGCCGGTCAAGAGACGATGAAGACGGAGAATACGTTGTCCTGGTTGAATGGATAAAGGCTGTCCCAGCGAACGAAACTGTTTCTCAGACTGGAATGTACGGAAATCAACAGACTGTCTGCCGACCGAGGCAGGTAAACTGGCCGGATACGATTGAGCATCTTAAAAACTGCTGGGAAATAGAATAGGTGGTGTTTTTCACCACCTATCTGCAAAGAGCATATTCCTGGTGATTTTCACCGGGAATATTGAAAATAGGTGGTGAAAATTCCCGGTGAAAAATAAGGGGTATTTTTCACCGACATAAATAAACTGTTCTGTATATATAAACTGGTAGAAAACTTGTGATGATAGTGGTGGCTGGCCCGGGCCGGCCGGAGGTGAAAAAAGTGGAAAAAATCATTGACCTTGACGAACGCCGCTTTGCCCTTGGCGCCGAGCACCGCGTAGGCCGTGCCTATTGCCGGAGCTGCGGGGCCGATGAAAATGTCAGCGATATGGTCTCCGGGCTCTGCCCGGCTTGTGCCTATGTCCGCACGAAGGCCTTGGCCGATATGCAGCGCCAGTACGCTGCGGCCGTTGATGCAGGCGAACCGGACGCCGCTGCGAGGGTGGCCGAGATTATCGCCGCGTATGAGCAGAAGGAGCGCGTTCAGCTTCGCGGCGCCTTCCATGGAAATCTGCGCGGCTCACAGTATCCGGGGAAATAAAAAAGCGCCTCCCCACGGAGGGGAGGCGTCTGCTTTTATCTGGCTGGGGTCTGGCTGGAAAGGGGAATGAACTCGAGGTTGAGCTTCATCCCCATGCCGGCGGCGAGCCGCTTGAGGGTGCGCAGAGACGGGTTTCCGGTTCCGTTCTCCAGTCGGCTGATGTCGGCCTGGTGGATGCCGGTCGCCTGCGCAAGCTGCGCTTGTGTAAAGTCGTTTTCTTCGCGGCCTTCGATAATGGCGCGGATGATCTGGAACTCGGGCTCCAGGGCGTCCCATTCGGCCTTGAACTCGGGGTCTTCCATTTTCTTCGCAATAGCATCGTTGAGAGTAAGCATTATTTTAGAGCCTCCCTTCGCTCGTAGTCTGCCCGGTATTTCTTCGCCAATTCGATTTCGCCGGGCGGGGTCTTTGGCGTCTTCTTGGTGAAGCCGTTTGTAAGGATAATCTTTTTCCCAATCGCAAAGAAATATAACACGCGGGAGATATTTCCTTCCTGCTGGGCTCGGATTTGGAAAATGCCGTCTTTCAAAAACTCTGAATAGGGCAGCCGCAGCCGGGTTCCGTCTATCTCCAACATGGAGGCTATTTTATATATCTTGGCCTGCATCTTCGGGGATAGGGTTTCAATGAAATCGTATGCCGGCTTTGTGCCGTCTTCCGTTTCGTAGAATATGACTTCGTATTTGTCCATATCTCCACCGCACTTTCTTTCTCTACGGCTATTATATGTGATTTATCCCATAATGTCAACGCTATTTTGGCTTATTTTTTTGGTGCTGCTCGGGCAGCGGGAAGGAGGCTGTGATGCCTGCGTATAAAGACAAGGAGCGAGGCACCTGGTACGCCTCGTTCTATTACACTGATTGGCGCGGAGACCGTAAGCTCAAGAAAAAGCGTGGGTTTCCCCGGAAGAAGGATGCCGAGGAATACGAGCGCGAGTTTCTGCGGAAAGAGGCGCAGAGCTGCGATATGACCTTCGGCTCTATGACGAAACTGTATATGGACGATATGCGGCCGCGCCTGCGGGAAAGTACCATGCGCAGCAAAGAATACTTGATTGAAGGGAAAATACTGCCCTTCTTCGGGTCTCTGCCGCTCAACGCTATCAAGCCGGCGCACGTCCGTAAATGGCAGGCTGAAATACTCAAGGAAAATCCTGCGCCCACCTACGCGAAGTCAATCCATAATCAGCTCTCCGCAATTTTCAATTATGCTGTGAAGTATTACCGGCTCCCAGAAAATCCGGCGCGAGTGGCCGGCGCCGTCGGCAAAAAGAAGGCAAGCGAAATGAAGTTCTGGACGGTGGAGGAGTTCAACAAGTTCCTGCCGTGTGTTCCGCGCCTTCCGGCCCGGGTTGGCTTTTCAGTGATGTTCTGGACGGGGCTGCGGATAGGGGAGCTTCTGGCGCTCACGCCGGCCGACATAGACCTCGACGCGAAGACGCTGTCCGTCACCAAGACCTTTCAGACCATCGACGGCCGCGAGGTCGTGACTGAGCCGAAGACGCCCAAGAGCCGCCGCACGATAGATATGCCGCCGAAGCTGGCCGATATGCTCAAGGGATATATGGCTGCTCTCTATAATCTGGCGCCGGATGATCGCCTGTTCCCGTTTACGAAGTCCTACTTTCATCACCAGATGCGGAAAGGGTGTGAGGCCTGTGGCCTTGAAAAAATCCGGCTGCATGATCTCCGGCACTCCCACGCTTCGCTGCTGATAAACCTCGGCTATCCCGTGCTGGTGGTGTCCGAACGCCTGGGGCATGAGGACGTCGAAACGACGCTTCAAACCTACGGGCATTTGTATAAGACGACGACCTCCGAAGCGGTCAAAAAACTCGATGATTTGATGTTGTAATGCCACTATAATGCCACGGAAACGAAAAAAATCCCCGGGGCCCTGTGTTTTCAAGGGCTCCGGGGATTTCGGATATTATTCCCACTCCACGGTGGCAGGGGGCTTGGAGGTGATGTCGTAGCAGATGCGGTTGATGTGCTTCACCTCGCCCACGATGCGGTTGGACACCTTGTCCAGCAGCTCATAGGGCAGGCGGGACCAGGTAGCGGTCATGAAGTCCTGGGACTGCACGGCGCGCAGGGCCAGGGTATAGTCATACGTCCGCTCGTCGCCCATGACGCCCACGCTGCGCAGGTCGGTCAGCACGGCGAAGAACTGGCTGGTGGTGCGGTCAAGACCCGCCAGCTTCATCTCCTCACGGAAGATGGCGTCGGCATCCCGCAGGATGGCCAGCTTCTCCTCGGTGATGTCGCCGATGACGCGGATGGCCAGGCCAGGGCCGGGGAAGGGCTGGCGCCACACCAGCTCGTCAGGCAGGCCCAGCTCGGTACCCAGCTGGCGCACCTCATCCTTGAACAGGCGGCGCAGGGGCTCCACGATCTCCTTGAAGTCCACGCAGTCGGGCAGGCCGCCCACGTTGTGGTGGCTCTTGATGACGGCGCTCTCGCCGCCCAGGCCGGACTCCACCACATCGGGATAGATGGTGCCCTGGGCCAGGAAGTCCACAGCGCCGATCTTCTTGGCCTCCTCCTCGAACACGCGGATGAACTCCTCGCCGATGATCTTGCGCTTGCGCTCCGGCTCGGTGACACCGGCCAGCTTGGCCAGGAAGCGGGGCCCGGCGTTGACGCGGCGGACATCCACATGGAACTGGTGCTTCATCACCTGCTCCACCTGATCGCCCTCGTCCTTGCGCAGCAGGCCGTGATCCACAAAGATGCAGGTCAGTTGATCGCCCACGGCGCGCTGCAGCAGGGCAGCGGCCACGGAGCTGTCCACGCCGCCGGACAGGGCCAGCAGCACGCGGCCGTCGCCGATCTGACGGCGGCACTCGGCCACCGCCTCCTCCATATAGGAGGCCATGGTCCACTCGGGGCCGAAGCCGCAGATGGTGTACAGGAAATTCTTCAGGATCTGGGTGCCGTACTCGGTATGCAGCACCTCGGGATGGAACTGCACGCCGTAGAGCTTCTTGTCGGCGCACTGCACCGCTGCGTGAAGGCAGCCCTCAGTGGAGCCGATGATCTCGAAGCCGGGCGCCAGGCGCTCCACCTCGACGCCGTGGCTCATCCAGTAGATGGCCTTCTCCGGCACATTGTCAAACAGCGGAGATTCCTTGTGGGTCAGCTCCACCTTGCCGTATTCGCGGGTCTCTGCCTTGCGGCACTGGCCGCCCAGCAGGTGCATCATCAACTGCTCGCCATAGCAGATGCCCAGCACGGGGATGCCCATCTCGAACAGTGCCTTGTCCACCATGGGGGCGTTGGGCTCGAACACGGTGGCGGGGCCGCCGGTAAAGATCAATGCGTCGGGGGCGAAGGCGCGGATCTCCTCCAGGGACATGCGGAAGGATTTGATCTCGCAGTACACGCCGCACTCGCGGACGCGGCGGGCCACCAGCAGGTTATACTGGCCGCCGAAGTCCAGAACCAGAACTTTCTTCATCTCAGTCATCCTCCCGGAAGATAATGCCGTTCTCGTCGGCGGATTCGATGACGGCCAGGGCCTTGTAGGGCACGTCGGGCATGGCGCGGAACTTGTCGCCGCCGCCCTGGAAGCCCTTCTCCACCGCCACGCCGATGCCCACCAGCTGGGCGCCGGCCTTCTTCACGATGTCCACCAGGCCGCCCATGGCGTAGCCGTTGGCCATAAAGTCGTCGATGATCAGCACGCGGTCATCCTCGCTGAGCCACTCCTGAGACACCAGCAGGGTGACCTTCTTCTTATAGGTATAGGAGAAAATTTCACTCTGGATCAGGCCGCTTTCGATGTTGTCGCTCTTGGCCTTCTTGGCAAACAGCATGGGAACGCCGTACCTCTCGGCACACACGGTGGCCAGCGCGATACCGCTGGCTTCGGCGGTCAGCACCACCGTGGCCTTGCTGGTATCGAAATACTTGGCAAATTCATCCGCGATATCGCCCAACAGCTTGGTGTCCACCCGGTGATTCAGAAATCCGTCGATCTTGATGATGTTACCCGGCAGCACCTTGCCCTCGCGGCGAATGCGTTCTTTCAACTGCTCCATGGGAATAATCCTCCTTATATATAGTTTGCTTCTATCATAACCCGCCGGGAAATAAAATACAACTGACAAATACCCTAACAATCCCGTCGTAAAAATGGGCATTTTGACACTTCATACAAAGAAAAAGCGCACCTTATCAAAAGCATAAGGTACGCTTTTCGCATTGGCTCAGAAATGGAACACCACGCCCACCACGGCGGCCGCCGCAATGAACACGATGGGGTGCAGCTTCTTCGTGAAGGGCACCCAGCGGGTCAGCACCAGGATCACCGCCGCCAGGGCCAGCTCCTTCCAGCGGAAGAAATCCAGGCCGGAGGCGGAGGTATCCACCAGGCTCAGCAGCACCACGCCGATACCGGCGGAGGCCACCATGGCGGTGGAAGCGGGGCGCAGGCCGTAGAAGGCGGCGTCCACATACTTGTTATTGCGGAAGGCCTTCAGGAAGCTGGCGATGATCAGGATCACGATGACGGAGGGCGCCACCAATCCCAGCGTGGCGACTACCGCACCCAAAATGCCGCCGGTCTCAAAGCCCACATAGGTGGCCATGTTGACGCCCACCGGGCCGGGGGTAGATTCGCTGACGGCCAGTATGTCCGCCAGCTGTGCCTGGGTGAACCAGCCGGTGCGGTCGGCCATATCCGACAGGAAGGGCAGCGTGGCCAGGCCGCCGCCGATGGCGAACAGACCGGTCTTGAAAAACTCGTAAAAAAGACGCAGATAGATCATTTCCTGGCACCTCCCACATTACGGATGATGATGCCCGCCACAGCCGCCGCCAGCACAAACAGCACGGGAGACAGATCCGTCAGCAGCGATGCCGCCAGCACCGCCGCGAAGATCAGCGCGCCCCACACGTCCTTCACCGCGCCCTGCCACAGCTTCAGCGTGGCGTTGAAGATCAGCACGCACACGCAGACGCGGATACCGGCAAAGGCGTTCTGTACCCACTCCAGATGGGAGAAGCTGGTGATCAGCCCCGCCAGGGCCGTGATGATGAGCAGGGACGGGAACACGATGCCCAGCGTGGCCACGATGCCGCCCCAGACACCCTTGCGCTTCTGGCCGATGAACGTGGCGGTATTGACGGCGATGATGCCCGGCGTACACTGGCCGATGGCGAAATAGTCCGTCAGCTCCTCGTCGGTGGCCCAGCCCTTGTTCTCCACCACCTCGCGCTGTAAGATGGGAAGCATAGCCATGCCGCCGCCGAAGGTCATGACGCCCACCTTGGCGAACGTCAAAAACAGATCCAACAATTCCTTCACTTGAAAAACACCTCTTTTGTATGGTTATCTCTTATTCCGCGTAGCCGTACAGGCCCCGCACCGACACCTCGCCGCAGCGCAGCGTTTCCACCGCGCCGTTTTCGTGCCGCACCACAAGGCCGTACTGCCCGTCGATGTCCAGGGCCGTCACCGTCTCGCCCGTCTGTAAAATGCGGGCCTGCCGCCCCAGATTCAGGCATAGCTGCCGGTATTCGTCCACATACGTCTCCGGTGCGCACAGATGGCGGAACGATTGCCGCAGCGCGTCCACCAATGCCGTCTCCAGCGCCGCCTGATCCACGTCATAGCCCTCCGCCGCCAGCGAGGTGGCCAGTACCGCCACCTCCGGTGAGAAATCCTCCGGCCGCTGCCGCAGATTGACGCCGATGCCGATGACTACATGATCCACGCCGCTGCCGGCAAGGGTCACCTCCGTCAGGATGCCCGCCAGCTTTTTCCCATGCAGCGCCAGATCGTTGGGCCACTTGATCCGTACATCCGCCCCGGTGACACGGCGGATGGCCAGCGCGGCGGAGGCGGAGGCCATGGCCGTCAGGGGCAGCAGGCCCTCCGGCGACGCCCCGGGCCGCCCCAGCATGGAGAGATACAGCCCCAGGCCCTCCGGCGACTCGAAGCCCCGGCCCATACGGCCCCGGCCCGCCGTCTGCCGCGCCGCGATGACGGCGGTGCCGTCCGGCGCGCCCTCCTGTGCCAGCGTCTTGCATACGGTATTGGTGGAATCCACCGTGTCATAGCGGTAGACCTTCGGCTGTTCCATGGCGGTCGCCTCCTCTCGTTCGTGGCCCATATTACCACGTTTTTCCCCATCCGTAAAGCAAAAAAAATCGTCAAGCGGCTTGACAGCACCGCTGTCAGCGGGGTATCATGTCTCCATTCTTTTCCTGAAACAGGAGGCGGTTGCCATGACATCACGCAAGCTGGTCTTTACCGCGCTGCTGACCGCCCTGACGGCGGCAGGCGCGTTTCTGCGGATCCCCCTGGGCTTTTCGTCCATCACGCTGCAATTTCTGTTCACCGCCATGGCGGGCGTGCTGCTGGGCCCGGGCTGCGGTGCGCTGAGCCAGGGCGTCTATGTGGCGCTGGGACTGATGGGTCTGCCCATCTTCACCACCGGCGGCGGCTTCGGCTATGTGCTGCAGCCCACCTTCGGCTTTCTGCTGGGGCTGATCCCCGCCGCCGCCATCATCGGCGCCATCAGCGGCAAGAGCACCGCTCCCCTGCGCATCGCCCTGGCCTGCGCGGCAGGACTTGCGGCACTGTACGCCGTGGGCGTGCCCTATATGGCGCTGATCCTGAACGGCTATATGGGGAAAAATATGTCCCTTTCCGCCCTTTTATGGGCCGGAATGATCCCCTTTCTGCCGGGTGACGCCATCAAGATCGCGGTGACGGCCCTGCTGTGTCCCCTGCTGCGCAAGCGGGTAAAGGGACTGCGCTGAGGCGCGTGTATTTACAACGCCGCCGGTAAATGCTATAATGATAGGATAAACTTGTAAAGGAACGACGGTCTATGGAGCTTCACGCCAAGCGTGTCCGCGCACAACTGAATCTGTTCAAGCCCATTATGACGAGCTGTTCGCTGGAGGCCAGCCGGAAGGGGCAGGATAAGCTGGGCGAGCTGATGACCGCCCTGCACCGGAGTGAGATCATGGCCAAGGGCCACGATTTCCAGCGCTTTCAGGGCGCGTGGATCATGCCCCAGGATCAGCGGCGCAGCGGCGTGGTGCTGTATCTCCACGGCGGCGGCTACACCTGCGGCAGCCTGGAATACGCCAAGGGCTTTTCCTCGGTGCTGGCGGCGGAGTGCGGCGTGCGGGTGTTCTGCGCGGCGTACCGTCTGGCCCCGGAGCACCGGTATCCCGCGGCGCTGGAGGACGCACTGGAGGCGTATCAGTACCTATTGAAAAAGGGCTACACGGGCCACCAGATCCTGCTGTGCGGTGAGAGTGCCGGCGGCGGGCTGATCTACGCCCTGTGCCTGAAGCTGAAGGCGCTGGGGCTGCCCCTGCCCTGCGGCCTCATCGGCATCTCGCCCTGGACGGATCTCACCGGCAGCGGAAGATCCTATGAGGAGAACCGGGAGGTGGACCCCTCCATGTCGCCGGAGCTGCTGCAGTTCTATGCCAAGTGCTATACCGACGATCCCGCCGATCCCCTGTGTTCGCCGCTGTTCGGCGATGTGACGGGCTTTCCCCCGTCGCTGCTGTTCGTGGGTGGGGACGAGGTGATGCTGGACGACACCCGGCTCCTCCACGAGAAGCTGCTGAAAAGCGGATGCCGCAGCAAAATGATCGTGGCGCCGGAGCGGTGGCACGCCTATGTGCTGTACTGCCTCAGCGAGAATATGCCCCAGGACTTTGAGACCATCAACCGCTTTATGGACAAGGTGCTGTCCCCCGCCCGGAGCCTGCGGTGGATGAAGCTGGACAACGCCGCCAAGATCTATCCCGCCGCCAAGCGGCGGAACTGGAACAACTTCTTCCGCATCTCCGCCACCCTCACCGAGCCGGTGGACACGGCGGTGCTGCGCAGCGCGCTGGACGTGACGGCCCGGCGCTTCCCCTCCATCGCCGTGCGGCTGCGGCGGGGCGTATTCTGGTACTATCTGGAGCAGATCCCCCATCCCCCCGCCATCCAGGAGGAGAAGAGCTGCCCCCTGGCCCACGTCCCCTTCCACGAGGTGCGCCAGTGCGCCTTCCGGGTGCTGGTCTATCATAACCGGTTCGCGGTGGAATTCTTCCACGCCCTGACCGACGGCACCGGCGGCCTGACCTTTTTCAAGACGCTGCTGGCGGAATACCTCAGCCAGAAGCACAGCCTGACCATCCCCGCCGGGGACGGCGTGCTGGGTCGGCTGGAGGAGCCGGACGAGGAGGAGCTGGAGGACAGCTTCCTGCGCTATGCAGGAAGCGTGAAGGCCAGCCGCAGAGAGTCCACCGCCTGGCACCTGACCGGCACGCCGGAGAAGGACGGCTTCAAGGATCTGGTGACCATGATGGTGCCCGCCGACGCGCTGCGGAGCTGCGCCAAGGCCCACGGCGTCACGGTGACGGAGCTGGTGTGCGCCGCCATGATGCAGGCCATCTGCCGCCTTCAGGCGGAGAAGGTGCCCCAGCGCAGCCGCCGCAGGCCGGTGAAGGTGCTGCTGCCGGTGAACCTGCGGAACCTGTTCCCCAGCCGGACGCTGCGGAACTTCGCCTCGTATATCACGCCGGAGGTAGATCCCCGGATGGGCGACTACACCTTTGACGAGATCTGCGCCGCCGTCCACCACCGGATGGGACTGGAGAACAATCCCCAGACCATGCGGGCCAAATTCGCCGCCAACGTGGCCAGCGAGCAGTCGCCCCTGCTGCGGGTGATGCCGCTGTTCATCAAGAATCTGGCCATGAAGGCGGTGTTCGACACGGTGGGCGAGTGCAAATCCTGCCTGTGTCTGTCCAACCTGGGGGTGGTACACCTGCCGGAGGTGATGGCCCCCTATGTAGAGCGGATGGATTTCATCATCGGCGTACAGGCCAAGGCGCCCCACAACTGCGGCGTTCTCACCTGGAACGGCACCGCGTATATCAACTGCATCCGCAGCATCCAGGAACCGGAGCTGGAGCTGCATTTCTACCGCGTCCTGCACCAGTTGGGCCTCCCCGTAAGGGTCGAGAGCAACCAGCGCTGACGGACAGCGGGAAAGGAGCGTATCATGTATTGTGTCAAATGCGGCGTAGAGCTGGCGGACAGCGAAAAGGTTTGTCCCCTGTGCGGCACGCGGGCCTTCCACCCGGATATGCCGCCCCAGCAGGGGGAGCCCCCCTATCCCCCGGATCCGCGGCCCCATATGGAGGAGGTCAGCCGCTCCGGCGTGCTGTTTATCCTGACGGTGCTGGCCCTGCTGCCGGCGGTGCTGTTCATCCTGTGCGACTGGCGCATCAACGGCACCATCGTCTGGTCGGGGTACGCCTCCGGCGGCGTGGCGCTGCTGTATATCATGGTGGCGCTGCCGCTGTGGTTCCGCCGCCCCAACCCGGTAATCTTCGTGCCCATCGACTTTGCGGCCATCGGGCTCTATCTGCTGTATATCAACTTTGCCACCGGGGGACACTGGTTCCTCTCCTTCGCCTTCCCTGTCACCGGAGCCATCGGCCTTCTGGTGACGGCCATGGTGACACTGCTGCGGTATCTGCCGGGCGGCCACCTGTATGTGGTGGGCGGCGGGCTGATCCTCTCCGGCGGCCTTGCGGTGCTGATCGAATTTCTCATCAACCTGACCTTCCGGCTCCACGAGACCTTCTTCTGGTCCCTGTACCCGCTGGCCGCCGGGGTGATCCTGGGCGGCATGCTGCTGGCGGTGGCCGGCTGCAAGCCCCTGCGCCAATCCCTGCACCGGAAGTTTTTCATTTAAAATCATGCCGCTCGAGCGGCATACCTCAACTCTTCACTTTTCACTCTTCTCTTTTCACTGATCAAAAAATACCGTGTACCCAGTTGGGTACACGGTATTTTTTAATCTAATGCGTCATGGCTGTTGAATACGTCGCTGATGCTGCCATAGGGGTCGGGATGGCTCTCCGGCTCCGGCTGCGCGGCGTCGAAGGAGCCCTTCATCTTCAGCTCCTGCCACTGCTCCTTGGTGATCAGCAACTGCCGGGGCTTACTGCCCTCAAAGGGGCCCACGATGCCCCGCTCCTCCATCTGATCCACCAGACGGGCGGCCCGGGAATAGCCCAGCTTCAAGCGCCGCTGCAGCATGGACACGCTGGCCTGTCCCGTCTCCAGGATGACCTCCACCGCAGCGCCCAGCAGCTCGTCGCAGCCCTCGCCCTCGTCAGCGGAGGGTGCGCTGCCGCCGGAGGACTTGCCGCCGCCCTTGTCGCTCTGCTTCATGACCTCCTCGATCTTCTCCATGACCTCGTCGGAGTAGTCGGCGGTGCCGCTCTCCTTGACGAAGTTCACCACGCGCTCGATCTCCTCGGGGGTGATGAAGCAGCCCTGCACACGGGTGGGCTTCTGGTTGCCCAGGGGGAAGTAAAGCATGTCGCCTTTACCCACCAGCTTTTCCGCACCGGTGGTATCCAGAATGATGCGGGATTCCAGCGACGACGCCACGGCGAAGGCGATGCGGCTGGGGATGTTGGCCTTCATCAGGCCGGTAATGACATCGGAAGAGGGACGCTGGGTGGCGATGACCAGATGCATACCGGCGGCACGGCCCATCTGGGCCACGCGGCAGATGGATTCCTCCACCTCCTTGGCGGCCACCAGCATCAGGTCGGCCAGCTCATCGATGACCACCACCACGGTGGGCAGCTTCTTCAGCTCCGGGTCACTCTCACACAGGGCGTTGAAGCCCGCCAGATCCTTCACGCCCCGCTCGGAGAACATCTTATACCGCTTCATCATCTCGTACACCGCCCACTGGAGAGCGCCGGCGGCCTTCTTGGGATCGGTGACCACGGGGATCAGCAGATGGGGGATGCCGTTATAGGGGGCCAGCTCCACCATCTTGGGATCCACCATGATGAAGCGCACCTCGTCGGGGGTAGACTTATACAGCAGGCTGACGATCAGCGAGTTGGTACATACGGACTTACCGGAGCCGGTGGTACCGGCGATCAGCACATGGGGCAGCCGGGCGATGTTGCCCACGATGGCGCTGCCGCCGATGTCCTTACCCACGGCGAAGGCCACGGTGCTGGGATGATTGGTAAACTCCCGGCTCTCGATCACATCGCGGATACGGACGGCGGTGACCGCCTTGTTGGGCACCTCGATGCCCACAGCGGAGATCTTGCCGGGGATGGGCGCGATACGCACGCCGGTGGCGCCCAGCGCCAGGGCGATATCGTCGCTGAGATTGGTGAGCTTGCTGAGCTTCACGCCCTGATCCAGGGTGAACTCATAGCGGGTGACGCTGGGGCCGTGGACCACCTCGCCGGGGTGAGCGTCCACGCCGAAGGAGGCCAGGGCCGACGCCAGCCGCTGGGAATTCAGCCGCAGCTCCGCGCCCACCTCCTGATGGTTGTCGTCGGTGTTCTCGTCCAGCAGCGTGATGGGGGGATAGCGGTAGGCCTCCTCCCCCTCGGCCAGCTCCTTCTCGATGGCCTCGCTGACCTCGGCGGTGGCGGTCTCCACCTCCGCGCGGACGGCCTCCTTCCGCTGCTTCTCCGTCATGGGCTCCTTCACAGGCGCCGGGGCCGGGGCCGGTTCAGGCTCCGGCTGGGGTGCGGCGGGTGCGGACGCTTCCGCCGCCGGGGTGGCCAGCGTGGGATCCAGCAGTTCCGCCGGGGTCTTCACGTCGCCGGTGCGGCCCCGGAACAGGCTGCCGCCGGAGGACTTCAGCGCCGCGGCCTCGCGGCTGGGCTCCGCCGTCTCGTCATCCAGCGGGATGTCGATATTGGGCCGCCGCTTCCGGGCAGGCGGTGTAACGGATTCTGCCTTTACAGGCTTTACAGGGACTTCGTCCTCGTAATAGTCATCCTCTTCATCGTCCCACTGGGCACGCTCCTCGGCCCGGCGCTTCATCTCGGTGATCAGCTCTGCAGGCTTCACCTGCAGCGCGCCCAGCACCGCCAGCAGCGTCAGCAGGATGGTCAGGATCAGCGACACCACGCGGCTGAGGAGGGCCTCCGCACCCACCGCCAGCGAGCCGGACACCACGCCGCCGCACAGCAGCGACTGGCCGTCCTTCCACATGGGCTTGATGTGCTCCAGATCAAATCCATAGGTTCCCCGGGCCAGCAGCAGGTGCAGCACCATGCCCACCAGCACCGGCAGCAGCAGCGTGCAGACCCGCCGCAGCTTCACCGGGCAGCCCTTGTGGTTCACCAGCAGGATCCCGGCGTACAGCAGTGCCGGGGCCGCCAGCCAGTAGCCATAGCCCACGCAGCCCTTCAGGACGTTTGCCAGAAACGTCAGCAGAATGGCATCCACGTTGAAGTATGTCACCAGCACGCACAGCGCCAGCAGCAGGCACACGATGCCGCCGATGATCCGGGCCTGGGCGTTATAGGCGGGAGGCGGCGGCGCGCTGCGGTGTGGCGTTCGATTCCGCGCGCGGCGAGTTCGCGATTCGGCTGCTGTACGCGGACTACGCGATCTCGTGGCCGGAATTCGCCATCTGCTCGGACAATCCGGGCGCGTTCGCGCTGGGCAACCTCCCCGCGCAGATGCTGCTGATCCGCTTTCTGCTGGAGGGACAGTCCGCGCCGGCAACGGAGAAGTTCCTGACCTATCGGGAGATGCCCTGGGGCGACGTCTATCTGAAGCCCTTCACCGGCCGCTGCCTGACCCGCGCGGCATTCACCTTCGGCACGCGGCTGCCCGCCTTCTGCAAGGCCATGGACGCGTCCGACGCGCAGAAGCTGACCTTCGGCGACGCTTCCTACGAGCTGG
>USAT01000025.1 GCA_900552725.1 uncultured Eubacteriales bacterium
CGTTGACGGTGCAGTGGAAAGCGTCCGCCAGTGCCAGCGCGATCTGCACGGCGCTGTAGGCGTCGTTGCACTGGCCCACGTCCAGAATACGGGGGATGCCGCCGATCTCGCCCAGGTCAAGGTCGTTGAAGCGGAACTTGCCGCAGGCCAGCGTCAGCACCAGGGAGTCCATGGGCGTGCGCTTGACGAACTCCGTGTAGTAGTTGCGCCCGGGGTGAGCCCCGTCGCAGCCGCCCACCAGAAAGATGTGCTTCACCGCGCCGCTCCGGATGGCCTCGATGATTTGGGGCGCCTTGTCCAGTACGGCGGCGTGGGCAAACCCGGTGGTCAACATGTGGCCGCCGTTGACGCCGCTCATGCTCTGGTCGGTCTGATAGCCGCCCAGCGCCTGCGCCTGCCGGATCAGCGGAGAGAAATCCTTGCGGCCCTGGGCGTCCGCGGCGATGTGCCGCAGCCCGTCATAGCCCACCACCGACGTGGTGTAGACCCGGTCGGCATAGCTGGGCCGGGGCGGCATCAGGCAGTTGGTGGTGAACAGCACCGGCGCGGGGATATCGGCAAATTCCTTCTGCTGATTCTGCCACGCCGTGCCGAAATTTCCCGCCAGATGGGGGTACTTCTTCAAGCCGGGATAGCCGTGGGCGGGCAGCATCTCGCAGTGGGTGTAGACGTTGACGCCCCGGCCCGCCGTCTGCTCCAGAAGCTGGTGCAGGTCCTCCAGATCGTGGCCGGAGACCACGATGAACGGCCCCTTCTTCACGTCGATGTTCACCCGGGTGGGGACGGGATCGCCGAAGGTCTCCGTGTTGGCCCGGTCCAGCAGGGCCATGCACTGGAAGTTCACCTGCCCGAACTCCATGATCAGCGCCAACCACTCCTCCACGCTGTGCTCCCGGGCCAGCGCGGCCAGACCCTTGTAGAACCAGGCGTCCACCTCCTTGTCCCGATAGCCCAGGTTCATGGCGTGGTGGGCGTAGGCCGCCATTCCCTTCAGGCCGAACAGCAGCGTGGCGCGCAGGGAGACGGTGTCCGTCTCTCCCTTCCAGAGCCACGAGGTGTCGCCGCTGCCGCTGCTGCCGCCATGCCGCCGCAGAGCCTCGTCCACCCGGTCGGTAAAGGCGCGGATGGCCGCGTTGTCGAAATTCACGTTGGTCAGCGTGGTGAACAGCCCGTCGGCCAGCAGCCGCGTGACCTCGGGGGGATACTCCTCCCGCTGCCGGCAGACCTCCGCCAGCCGGATCAGGCGGCACACCAGCGCGTCCTGCAGATGGGCGGTCTCCGGCTGCTTGCCGCAGACGCCCGTCTTTACGCAGCCGCTGCCGCCCGCCGTCTGCTGGCACTGAAAGCAAAACATTTCTGACATAGATCCATACCTCCTGTGATCGTTGCAGGTAGTATGCGCGGCTTTTCGCCATCCATGCGGAAAGTGCACCAAAAAACTTCGCGCTGCCCGCCCTGTCGGCGGATTTCGTGGAAAAGCGCACCGCAGATTTTGTATAATCACCGTAGTGGATCCCACTACGGTGATTTTTTTTGTGACAGGAAGAAGGGCTGGCGGACAAGCTGTCCGGCCCTTAACGACCACATAAGAAGGAGAATGAAAATGGAGGTAATGGCCGCTTGCCGGGACAGAGTCCTGGAATTGTACCTGAAGGGAGAGCTGGATCACCACGGCGCCAAGGGCCTGCTGACCAAGCTGGAGCGGGAGATCGAGGCATCGCTGCCGTCGGAGCTGATCCTGGACTTCAGCGGCATCACGTTTATGGACAGCGCGGGCATTGCCGTGGCGCTGCGGGGCTGGCAGCGGATGCGGGAGCTGGGCGGCAGCGTGGTGCTGCGCCATGTGGCGCCCCAGCCCAAGAAAGTATTGGAAGCGGCGGGCATCGGCCGCATGATGACACTGGAATAAAACCGCGTGCGCCGGAAGCGCGGCGCATCACGACAGGAGAGGAGCATACATATGCAGCGCATCGAGAATTATGTCACGCTGGAATTCCTCAGCCGCAGCAGCAACGAGGGGTTCGCCCGGGTGGCGGCGGCCGGGTTTGCGGCGCAGTTGGATCCCACGCTGGACGAGCTGGGGGACATCAAGACCGCCGTCAGCGAGGCGGTCACCAACGCCATCGTCCACGGCTACCCGGATCAACTGGGCCGGATCGCCGTCAAGCTGAAGATGCTGCCCAACAACACCCTGGAGATCACCGTCCGTGACTGGGGCCGCGGCATCGCGGACATCCAGCAGGCCCGGCAGCCGCTGTTCACCACCGGAGGGGAGGAGCGCAGCGGCATGGGCTTTACCATTATGGAGAGCTTTATGGACAAGCTCACGGTGAAGTCCACCCCTGGGCGCGGCACCACCGTGACCATGCGCAAGCGGGTCTCCGCCCGCATCAAGCGATGAGTGACCTGTTCGCCCTGCTGGAGCGGGCCCAGGGGGGGGACGACGAAGCCTGTCAGCAGGTGCTGACGGAAAACAGCGGCCTCATCTGGTCCATCGTCAAGCGCTATTACGGCTGTGGGGTGGAGACGGATGATCTGTATCAACTGGGCTGCATCGGCTTCATCAAGGCGGTGAAGGGGTTCGACCTGAATTACGGCACCCAGTTTTCCACCTATGCCGTGCCGAAGATCTCCGGCGAGATCCGCCGCTTTCTCCGGGATGACGGGGCCATCAAGGTGGGTCGTACCATCCGGGAGAAGGGCCAGACCCTGTGGTCGGCCCGGGAGAGGCTGCGCCATAAGCTGGGCCGCGAGGCCCGGCTGTCGGAGCTGGCGGAGGCCACCGGCATGACGGTGGAGGAGATCGCCAGCATCGACCTGGCCACCGTGGCGCCGGAATCGCTCCAGCAGGAGACGGCGGAGGGGCTGACGCTGGAATCCACCCTGGGCACCGAGGCGGAGGAAGAGCGCCTGGTGGAGAGCATCGCCCTGCGGGAGGCCATCGACACCCTGCCGGAAAAGGAGCGGATGACCATTCTGCTGCGGTTTTTCAAATGCCTGACCCAGGAGCAGACGGCCCGGATCGTAGGGGTATCCCAGGTGCAGATCTCCCGTCTGGAGCACCGGGGCCTGGAAAAGCTCCGGAAGCTGCTGGCGGATTGAGGCCCTGCTGCCGGGCCTCGTAGTCGTCCGGCAGGAACTCCGTCATGGTGCCGCGATAGCGCTTGGGCATGAAGGTGTTCTGGCACCGGGGGTTATAGCGCTCCTTGATGGCGATGGTCTCATAAAACCGCTTCCACAGCCGCCGGAACGACACCTCCTCATCGCCGGGCAGCGCAAGCTGCAGGCTGTCCATGGGCAGGATGCGGGAGTGACCCTTCGCGTAGACCAGCAGCTCCCTGTGGGTGCGGTCGTAGAGGAAGAAGGCCTCGTTGGCGTAGCGGTCGCAGAAGTGCCGCCGCAGCAGGGGCAAAACCCGGTTTTTGGGCTCGATTTCCGACCCTAAAACACCGTTATAGTCCGAAAAACGCACGAAGCCCCGTAGCTTTTCCAGCTCACCGCTCATGTGCCGCAGGGCCTTGGCCACGGGATAGTACACCGGATCGGCGGTGTTGCGGAGGAAATCAGTCCCCTCGTCATAGAACTTCCGGATCAGCGCGTAGAGATGGCTTTCCTTCTCGGGAAGGCAGGTGAGAAAGCCCCGCCGCACCACGTCGGCGGCGGCCTTCGAGCGCCGCAGGATGCTCTGATAGACCCGCTGGGCGTGCGCCCGCTCCGTCACCACATAGCGCACCTCATACAGCGACCAACATTCCTCATCGCCGGAAAAGGCGATGGGGAATTCTTTATGTACATAGCTTTCAAACACGCAGCACAGAAAACCGTCAAAGGTGCCGTCGTATTGAAAGACCACATCTCTCCATGCCACGGCCATCACCCCACCGCGTCGAACAGGGAGAGCTGCTGCATCTCACCGGAGGGCAGCAGGCCCCGCTCCACGGCCTCCAGCTGCCGCACGATGGACTCGGGGGAGAACCGCAGACCCGGCGCGGCATGGCCGTCGCACACCAGGAAAAACTGGGCACGCTTGACCACCACGCCCAGCTTCTTCAGATCCTCGAACCGCAGATGGGCGGTGCGGCGGGCGGAGACGATCCGCCTGGCGCTGGTGGGGCCGATGCCCGGCACCCGCAGCAGCGTCTCATAGTCGGCCCGCATGATCTCCACCGGAAAGTGCTCCAGATGGGAGACGGCCCAACTGCACTTGGGGTCAAGCTGCGGATTAAAGTCCGGGTGGGCCTCATCCAGCAGCTCACTGGCCTGAAAGCCGTAAAACCGCAGCAGCCAGTCCGCCTGATAGAGCCGGTGCTCCCGCAGCAGCGGCGGCTTGGTGTCCAGCGCGGGGAGCAGGCTGTTTTCCACCACCGGCACATAGGCGGAATAGAACACCCTTTTCAGTCGGTACTTCTGATACAGTGCCTCCGTCAGATGCAGGATGTGCCGGTCGGTATCCTTGGTGGCGCCCACGATCAACTGGGTGCTCTGTCCCGCCGGGGCGAAGGCGGGCGCGTGCTTGTACTTCACCAGCTCCTGTCGGCTTTCCGACACCTTGTCCCGGATGAGCCCCATGGGCCGCAGGATGGCCTCCCGGGTCTTGTCCGGGGCCAGCGTCTGCAGACCCTGCTGGGAGGGCAGCTCGATATTGACGCTCATGCGATCCGCCAGCAGACCCAACTGCTGCACCAGCTCCGGCGACGTGCCGGGGATGGCCTTGGCGTGGATATAGCCGTTGAAGCCGTACTCCTGCCGCAGGATCCGCAGGGCGCGGATCATCTGTTCGGTGGTGTAGTCGGCATTGCGCAGCACGCCGGAGGAGAGGAACAGCCCCTCAATGTAGTTCCGCCGGTAAAAGCCGATGGTCAGCTCCGCCAGCTCGCGGGGCGTGAAGGCGGCGCGGCGGGTGTCGTTGGAGCGCCGGTTGACGCAGTACTTGCAGTCATAGACGCAGCAGTTGGTCATCAGCACCTTCAGCAGCGTGACGCACCGCCCATCGGCGGAAAAGCTGTGGCAGCATCCGGCGATGGAGGAGGACGTGTTGCCGATCTTTCCCGGTTGGAATTTCCGCCTGACGCCGCTGGATGTACAGGCGGCGTCATACTTGGCGGCGTCCGACAGGATGGTCAGCTTATCCAGAAGCTCCATTGGTCATGCCGCGGTGCGGCGGCGCTGGGGACGGCGCTCCAGCCGGTCGATCAGGTGCATCAGGTTCACAGAAGCGGACAGCGCGCCCACGATCACGATCACATAACCCATAGCAGTCATAACAGTTACCTCCATTGGAATCTTTGTTCGACTCACATTATATATCGAACAGCAGTTCTTGTCAAGTGAAAATAGAACAAAAATTCCAAAATGTTTGAATTGGGTTGACCGCAACAGGATTTTGTATTACAATAGGGAAAAACACCACAAGGGATAGGGGAACGCGAGATATGACAGAACTAGAACAAAAGTTCATAAACGCCCGGCGGCAGGCCATTGCCCTGGATTACGCCAATCTGAACGACATGCAGCAGCAGGGCACCATGGCCACCGAGGGGCCGCTTCTGCTGCTGGCGGGCGCGGGCAGCGGCAAGACCACGGTGCTGATCCACCGGGTGGCCAACCTGCTGCGCTATGGCCGGGGCAGCGACACCGACGAGATCCCCATCCCCATCTCCGAGGATGAGGTGGCGTTTCTGGAGGCGTATGCCGCCCAGCCCACGCCGGAGCAGCGCCCGCTGATGCAGTACCTGTGCGCGGTGGAGCCCGCCCGCCCCTGGGAGGTGCTGGCCATCACCTTCACCAACAAGGCCGCCAACGAGCTGAAGGAGCGGCTGGAGCGCATGCTGGGGGAGGAGGCCCGTGACGTGTGGGCGTCCACCTTCCACTCCGCCTGCGTCCGCATCCTGCGGCGGGACATCGAGCAGATCGGGTACTCCCGGGACTTCACCATCTACGACACCGACGACAGCAAGCGGGTGGTGAAGGACTGCCTGAAGGAACTGGAGCTGGACGAAAAGACCTTCCCCGTTCGGGAGATCGTGTCGGTCATTTCCCGGGCAAAGGACGAGATGCTGCTGCCGGAGGACTTCCGCGCCTATTGGGAGAAGAACAACGACTGGCGGAAGATCCGGATCGCGAAAGTATATTCCCTTTACACGAAAAAGCTGCGGGACGCCAACGCCCTGGACTTTGACGACATCATCCTGCTGACGGTGCAGCTGCTGCAGAGCCGCCCCGAGGTGCGGGAATACTATCAGCGGAAGTTCCGCTATGTGCTGGTGGACGAGTATCAGGACACCAACCACCTGCAATACCTGCTGACCAGCCTGCTGGCAGGCGGCTACCGCAACATCTGCGTGGTGGGCGACGACGACCAGAGCATCTACCGCTTCCGGGGCGCCAATATCGAGAATATCCTCAGCTTTGAGAAGGAGTACCGCGGCGCCCGGGTGATCCGGCTGGAGCAGAACTACCGCTCCACCCAGAACATTCTGGACGCGGCCAACGCCGTGATCCGCCACAATCAGGGCCGCAAGGGCAAGACTCTGTGGACCCGCAACGGCGCAGGGGACAAGGTACTCATCAAGACCAATTTCAACGAGGGCGACGAGGCCAACTTCGTGGTGGGCCAGGTGATGATGAACTACAACCGGGGTATGAACTGGCGGGATCACGCGGTGCTCTACCGCATGAACGCCCAGTCCAACGCGCTGGAATATGCCTTCAAGCGCAGCGGTGTGCCCTATAAGATCATCGGCGGCATGAAGTTCTTCGATCGGGCCGAGATCAAGGACATGCTGGCGTATCTGTGCGTCATCAACAACCCCACCGACGACCTGCGCCTGCGGCGCATCGTCAACGTTCCCTCCCGCAAGATCGGCGCGGCCACCGTGGACAAGGCCCAGCTCCTGGCTACGGCCCATGGCGTGCCGCTGTACGAGATCTTCCGCCATGCCTCCGGTTATCCGGAGCTGAGATCGGCGGCTGTAAAGCTGGAAGGCTTCACGGCACTGATGGAGGAAATGCGGGAAAAAGCGGGGGAGATGCCCCTGCCGGAGTTCTATGAATTCGTCTGCAACCGCAGCGGCTACACCGCCATGCTGACGGAGAAGAACGACATGGAGAGCCGTGGCCGCCTGGAGAACGTGCAGGAATTGACCTCCAGCATCCACGCCTTTCTGGATAACCAGCCGGACGACCCCAGCCTGTCGGGCTTCCTGGACGAGGTGGCGCTGTACACCGACCTGGACAGCACCGAGGAGAGCGACAACTGCGTGGTGATGATGACCATGCACAGCGCCAAGGGCCTGGAATTCCCCGAGGTGTTCGTGGTGGGCATGGAGGACGGTCTGTTCCCCGGCAACCGCGCCATGGGCGACGAGGAGGAGATGGAGGAGGAGCGGCGGCTGTGCTATGTGGCCATGACCCGCGCCCGGGAGCATCTCACCATGACCCACGCCAAGCAGCGTATGCTGTTCGGCCGCACCCCCCCCGCCATGCCCTCCCGCTTCCTGGAGGAGATCCCGGAGGAGAACAGCCAGTGGGTGGGCAAGCCGGAGCCCCGGCAGGAGCGCCACTGGAGCGACGACTATAACGACGATACCGCCTACGGCGGCTTTGGCGGCGGCTATACGGGCCGCGGCACCGTGGGCTATGCCGAGCGTCCCACGCCGAAAAAGCCCGCCTATGTGGCAGCGGCTGCGGCGAAGAAGGAGAGCGCGCCCCTGATGGAGATCAAGGCGGGCGAGAGCGTGAAGCACGCCGCCTTCGGCCACGGGCTGGTGCTGTCGGTGCGGGCCATGGGCGGCGACGCGCTGATCGAGGTGGCCTTCGACACCGTGGGTACCAAAAAGCTGATGCTGAAGGCCGCCATGCGGCATCTGACCAAGGAATAACGCCATGTAAACCTGAGGTTGCGGGATATTTTCCGCGGTGCAACCTGAAGTTGATGGACATTCCGGCGGCAATGGGATAGAATAGAGAAAACACGTTTGACCGGCGAAAGGAGAAACGCGATGGGATTTGGAATGGGCTTCAGCATGTTCAGTGTGATGTTCTTTCTGATATTCGGCTTTGTGATCGTGATGTTCATCGTCACGGCGGTGAAGGGCATCGGCACCTGGCACAAGAACAACAACTCACCACGCCTGACGGTGGAGGCCACGGTGGTGTCCAAGCGGCAGAATGTCGATGTGCACCACCACCCCAACGGCGGAGACGCCACCGGCGCCCACGGCATGCACACCACCACCTCCACCACCTATTACGTCACGTTTCAGGTGGCCAGCGGCGACCGGATGGAGCTGCACGTCAGCGGCCGGGAGTACGGCATGCTGGTGGAGGGCGACTTCGGTGAGCTGACGTTCCAGGGCACCCGCTATCTGGGCTTTGAGCGCCGGGGCAGCAAGGCGGCTTATTACGACCGGCCCGACGACGGCGGCGAACGCCAGCGGGCCTCGTGGGATCCGGAGCGGTGATAGCGGTAATAAAGGAATAAAGACACAGAGCTGCTCCCGCGGGAGCAGCCCTGTGTCTTTATGAGAAAGGGGAAAAATAGCGTATTGTCAGGAGAGCAGGGCCCGGTCACTGGCGAATACGTCGCCGCTGACTCTGGCGAATTGTGCCAGCAGCTTCGGACTTTTCAGCGTGGCCATCAGCAGCGTCAGCGCCTGACGCTGGCCGCCGGACAGGGTGCTGACCTCGGAGGAGAGTCGGGTCTCCAGCCCTAGTCCCAGATCGCCCAGCAGCGCGCGGTATCGCTCCCGCTCCGCCTTGGTGATGCCCCAGCGGAGGCCCCGCTTCTGGCCGCGGCGGGCCGCCAGCGCCAGATTCTCCTCGATGTGCATGGAGGGAGCTGTACCCATCATGGGATCCTGGAACATGCGGCCGATGTAGGCGGCCCGTTTGTATTCCGGCAGATCGGTCACGTCCACGCCGTCCAGATGCACCTCGCCGGAATCCACGCTCAGCGTACCGGCGGCGTTCAGCATGGTGGATTTTCCCGCGCCGTTGCCGCCGATGACGATGACGAACTCGCCGTCCCACAGCGTCAGGCTCAGGCCGTCCAGGGCGGTCTTGGCGTTGACGGTGCCGGGATTGAAGGTCTTATGCAGGTCTTTCAGTTCAAGCATGCTGCTCCACTCCTTCCTTGGCGGCGCGCCGGGGCTTGCGGCGGGTCTTTTTCAGATTCAGATAGGACAGCGTCAGGAACAGCGTCAGGAACAGCGCCACGATCAGCGCCGTGATCAGCTTCAGGTCGTTGGTGCTCAGACCGATCTGCAGCACGATCTGAAGGACGATGTAGTAGACGATGGCGCCGATGGAGACGGCCAGCAGCCGGGCGCCGATATTGCGGAACACCTTGCCGAACATCACCTCGCCGATGATGACGGCGGCCAGGCCGATGACGATGGCGCCGCGGCCCATGTTGATGTCGCTGGAGCCCTGATACTGGGCCAGCAGCGCGCCGGACAGGGCCACCAGACCGTTGGAGAGCATCAGGCCCAGCACGATGTTGACGCTGGTGTTGATGCCCTGGGCCCGGGCCATGTGGGGATTGGCGCCGGTAGCGCGGACGGAGCTTCCCTTTTCCGTGCCGAAGAACCGGTACAGCGCGGCCACGATCACGGCGGTCAGCACGACCAGCAGCGGCAGCGGATTGTCCAGCGACAGCTCGCGGACGTACCGCTGGCTCAGCAGCAGGTGGTACTTATCCACACTGACGGCCTGATTGGCCTTGCCGCCCATGATCCGCAGATTGATGGAGTACAGGGCCAGTTGGGTCAGGATACCGGCCAGGATGGCGGGGATGCCGCAGCGGGTGTGGAAGAGACCGGTGACCAGACCGGCCAGCATGCCGGATACCAGCGCGCACAGCATGGCAAGCCACGGGTTCACACCCGCCCGGATCAGCATGACGCACACAGCGCCGCCGGTGGCCAGGGAGCCGTCCACCGTCAGGTCGGCCACGTCCAGGATACGGAAGGTGATGTAGACGCCGATGGCCATAATGCCCCAGGCCAGTCCCTGGGCGACCGCGCCGGGCAGCGCGTTCATCAGCGAGGAAAGGAAACTCATAGGTCATGCTCCTTTGATTTCAGAGTGCGGGAGGATGCGGCGTGCATCCTCCCGTGGGAAGGCGGGGATCAGTCCTCGATGGCGGTGTAGCCGTCCAACGGGGTGATGCCCAGGGCTTCACAGATGGTGGGGTTGTACTTGGGGGTCGCGGTGGTGTATTCGATGGGCATGGTGGAGATGTCCGCCTCGCCGGTCAGGATCCTGGCGGCCATCTGACCGGTGGTCTTGCCCAGGTCGTAGTAGCTGATGGACAGGGTCGCCACGCCGCAGCCGGAGCAGATGCCCTCCTCGCCGCAGATGGCGGGCACACCGGCGGGGATCAGCACGTTGGCGATGGCCTCGGTATTGGCGGCGGCGGTGTTGTCGGTGGGGATGTAGATCACGTCGGCATAGTCGCAGGCGGCCTGGGTGACGGAGGCGACGTCGTTGGTGTCGGTGAAGGCGTATTCCGCGGTCTCGATACCGGCGTCAGCCAGATGCTTGGCCACCTCCTCGATCTGATAGCGGGAGTTGGGCTCAGCGGAGCAGAACAGCAGGGCCACCTTCTTGGCCTGGGGGAACCACTCGGTGATCATGGCGGCCTGCTTCTCCAGGTCGGCCAGGTCGGAGGTACCGGAGATGTTGCCGCCCACGGTGCCGTTGAAGTCGTCCATGTCCAGCGCCACGCCGTAAGCGGTGATGGAGGTGCCCAGAATGGGGATATCGCTGGTGGCGGAGGCAGCGGCGTCCAGCGCGTCGTGCTGCACGAGCTGGCAGATGCCGACGGTGTACTTGGCGTCGTCGCTGCCGGTGCTCTCTCCGGCGGGCTCCTGGGTGTCGCCGCCCTGGCTGCCGCAGCCGGTCAGACACAGGCTCAGCGCCAGCGCAAGGGCAAGAATGAGAGATGTGATACGTTTGGCTTTCATGGTATGATCCTCCTGAAAATGTGTTTTTGGTTAAAAAAGACCCGCTGCACAGACTTGTGGTCCATACAGCGGGTTTGATTTAACGCAATGGCTTGAACAGCGCTCAGAGCGTTGGGCAAACAGAATTCCGGTTACGGGCATCACAAATCGCTATTACTTTTTCGGCAAAAAAGTAATAGGTAAAAAATCGATATGCGACGGCGTAACGAATGTTCTGTACCATTTGCTCCGGCTCCTTTCAAAAGATTGGCGATTCTATAACACACGTTTTTCACTTGGTCAACAGCACTTCTGCCCGAAAAAAGCGGCGGCCGGGGCCGGTGAATTTCAGCATGTTTTACAAAAATTGACAATTTCAGTGGGAAAGGGCAAAAAAATTTCAAGCGGCAGACGCGGCCGCGGGCATGAAAAAAGCTCTGTGGTCTCCCACAGAGCTTTTGCTCATGTTATGTTTCAGATCGCGCGGGTAACTTTACCGGAACGCAGGCACCGGGTACAAACATACACATGGCGAGGCGTACCATTGATCAAAGCCTTCACGCGCTTGACGTTGGGCTTCCAGGGACGATTGGAACGACGATGAGAGTGGGAAACCTTGATACCAAAGGTCACGCCCTTATCGCAGAACTCGCACTTAGCCATCCGTTGCACCTCCTTGCTGTCGTAACATACTGCTTGCCGTTTCACAAGCAGTAGTTATCATACCAGAAGTTAAAACAAAATGCAAGCATTATTTGACAAAAAACCGAAAAAATTTTCAAAGGGGAAAGTTGCGAAACGGAGGCGGATACGGTATAATATAATCTGTATTGTTATCTATATAGATATGAGGAGCGACGAGCATGGAAAAAGTGAGACGTACCCCGGCCAGCGTAAAGAAGCTGGCGGAATATTTTCATATGGAGATCCTCTGCAAGGGCAGCGACTATGACACCTGCGTCATCACCGTGTCGGACGTGTTCCGCCCGTCCCTGCAGCTGGTGGGCTTTTATGACTATTTCGACACCAAGCGCCTGCTGATTTTGGGAAAGAGCGAGATGCGCTTTCTCTCCCGCATGACCGCCGAAGAGCGGACGCGGGTCTTTAACCGCCTGATGAGTTACAGCTTTCCCGCGCTCATCATCTCCCGCAATCTGGAGGTGTTCGGCGAGCTGCTGGAGATGGCCCAGAAGCATGGCCGCACCCTGCTGCGCACCGGCAGTGATACGGTGGACGCCACCAGTCATATCATTGACTATCTCAACAACGCCTTGGCACCCCAGATCACCCGCCACGGCGTGCTGATGAACATCTATGGCCAGGGCGTGCTGATCCTGGGCGACAGCGGCATCGGCAAGAGCGAAACCGCCATCGAGCTGCTCAAGCGCGGCCACCAGCTGGTGGCCGACGACGCGGTGGAGATCAAGCGCATCTCCGACACCCTGCACGGCACGGCGCCGGAGCTGATCCGCCACTATATCGAGATCCGCGGCGTGGGCGTCATCGACGTGAAGCAGCTTTTCGGTATGGGCGCAGTGCAGTTCGAGACGGAGATCGACCTGGTGATCCAGCTGGAGCAGTGGCAGGACGGCAAGTTCTATGACCGTCTGGGCCTGGGCGAGGAGCAGTATACGCTGCTGGACGTGTCGCTGCCCATCGTGACCATCCCGGTACGGCCCGGCCGAAACCTGGCCGGTATCGTGGAGATCGCCACCATGAAGAACCGCCAGACCAAGTACGGCTACAATGCGGGCCGCGACTTCGTGACCCAATTCGACAGCAAGCTGGACGCCATGAGCCGGCAGAACGGAAGCGACCTGTTATGAAATACATCGGCATCGACATCGGCGGCACCAACCTGAAGGCCGGGCTGGTGGACGAGGCGGGACGGCTGCTGGCTACCCGGAAAATGAAGGTGGCGGGCATCGCCGACCCGGCAGCCCTGGCCTGGACCATCCACGCCCTGGTGACGGAGCTGTGCCGCGACACCGGCTGCGATACCGGCGACATCTTCTCTGTGGGCGTGGGCTGTCCCGGCGCGGTGGAGATCCGGGGCGGCTCCATCCTGTATACCTGCAATCTGCCCCTGAGGAACGTGCCGCTGCGGCGGCTGTTCCACCAGCTCAGCGACCTGCCGCTGTACATAGAAAATGACGCCAACTGCGCGGCGCTGGCGGAATACTATGTGGGCGGCGGACGGGGCAGCAAGCGCTTCATCACCGTCACCCTGGGCACCGGTGTGGGCGGCGGCATCGTCCACAACGGCAAGATCTTCCACGGCTCCAACGGCATGGCGGGCGAGGTGGGCCACATGTCCATCGAGATGGACGGCGAGGAGTGTCCCTGCGGCCGCCGCGGCTGCTGGGAGCGGTACGCCTCCGCCAGCGCCCTGAAGCGCCAGACCGCCAAGGCATGGCAGGAGAACCCCGACAGTATCCTGGCCCAGGTCATCGCCGAGAACGACAATCATGTGTCCGGCCAGTCGGCCTTCATCGCTGCCCGCCGGGGCTGCCCGGTGGGGCAGGCGGTCTGCGACCGGTACATCCGCTATCTCACCGCCGGTACCGTGAACATCATCAACATCTTCCAGCCGGATACCCTGGCCATCGGCGGCGGCGTCAGCAACGAATCCGACGAGCAGCTTCTGCTGCCCCTGCGCCGACAGGTGGCGGCCCACAGCCTGCCCTGCAACTACGACAAGATGACGAAGATCGTCAAGGCCCAACTGGGCAACGACGCCGGGATCATCGGCGCGGCACTGCTGGGGAAGAATAAGCGGATCATCTGAAACATCCATCACAAGGAGGCGCTGTATGCGTTGGTATGAGCTTTTGGACGAAAAACTGCGGGACTATCTGCCTGACCTTCCCGTGTCGGCGGAGGAACCGCTGTCGAAATACACCTCCTTCCGCATCGGCGGCCCGGCCCGGCGAATGGCCTTCCCCCGGAACGCCGAGCAGTTGGTACTGCTGATGAGCTTCGCCGGTGAATGCGGCGCGCGGCCCTTCGTGCTGGGCAACGGCACCAATCTGCTGTTCCCCGACGAGGGGATCGACCGGCTGGTGGTCAACACCCGCGACATGGCGGAGGTCCGGCTGCTGGACGGTGGCCGCGTCAGGGCGGAGGCCGGCGCGTCTCTGGCCCGGGTGGCCAATTATGCCTGCGGGCAGGGACTGGCGGGGCTGGAATTCGCCCACGGCATCCCCGGTAGTGTGGGCGGCGGCGTGTGCATGAACGCAGGCGCTTATGGCGGTGAGCTGGCACAGGTCATCGAAGGCGTCAACGTGCTGTTCCCCGACGAGGGCGTGAGGACCGTCCCCTGCGGCGATATGGCCTTTGGCTACCGCCACAGCCTGCTGATGGAGCACCCCGACGCGGTGGTGCTCTCCGCCGTATTCGCCCTGCATCCGGACGACAGCGCCGCCATCCGCGGCCGTATGGACGAGCTGATGGCACGGCGCAAGGCGTCCCAGCCCCTGGAATACCCCAGTGCGGGCAGCACCTTCAAAAGGCCGGAGGGCCATTTCGCGGGCCGCCTGATTGAGGAGGCGGGCTGCAAGGGCCTGACCATGGGCGGCGCACAGGTGTCGGAAAAACACGCGGGCTTCGTCATCAACGTGGGCGGCGCCGCCTGCGCCGACGTGCTGGCGCTGATGGCGGAGGTGCAGCGCCGGGTGAAGGAAAACTCCGGCGTGACGCTGGAGCCGGAAGTACGCATTGTCAAATAAAACAGGGGAGAACCTATGGAAATTCTGATCATTACCGGTATGAGCGGCAGCGGCAAGAGCCGCGCCGCCTCCATTCTGGAGGATATCGGCTACTATATCGTGGATAACCTTCCGGCGGAGATGATGGTGAAATTCGCCGACTTCTGCGCCGCGTCACGGGGTCACTATGACCGGGTGGCGCTGGTGTACGACGTGCGGGCGGGTGAGCCCTTTGATCTGCTGATCGCCACGCTGGAGCGGCTGAAGCGCACGGATGTGACCTGCCGCCTGCTGTTTCTGGACGCGGACACGAACGCCATCATCAACCGCTATAAGGAGACCCGCCGGGCCCACCCCCTGTCGGCAGAGGGCCGGAGCATCGAGCAGGCGGTGATGCTGGAGCGGCAGATGCTCCAGCCGGTGCGGGATCACGCGGACATCGTGCTGGACACCTCCGCCTTCTCGGTGGGAAAGCTCCGCAGTGAGCTTTTGAACCTCTTCGGCCGGGAGCGCGACCGCCAGGGCCTGCATGTGGACGTGATGAGCTTCGGCTTCAAGCACGGCCTGCCCCTGGAGTCCGACCTGGTGTTCGACGTGCGTTTCCTGCCCAACCCCTACTATGTGCCGGAGCTGAAAAAGGGCACCGGCCTGGACGCGGCGGTGCGGGACTATGTGTTCTCCTTCCCCCAGACGGGGGAGTTCATGGCCCAGTTGGAGAAGCTGCTGCTGTTCCTGCTGCCCCAGTACAACGCCGAGGGCAAGACGGTACTGGTGATCTCCGTGGGCTGCACCGGCGGCCACCACCGCAGCGTGGCGGTGGCCCACGCCCTGGCCCAGTCTCTGTCCGCCGCGGGCTTCGCGGTGACCGAGAGCCACCGGGACATCTCCCGCTGAGCATTGGAAAGAAGTGACCTTGTCATGTCCCATAACCTGTATCATATCCCGCCGGAGCAGGGCCCGAAGATCGTGGGCATCGGCGGCGGCACGGGCCTGAGCACGCTGCTGCGGGGCCTGAAGCTCTATACCCGCAACATCACCGCCATCGTCACGGTGGCGGATGACGGCGGCAGCACCGGCATGCTGCGGCACGACCTGGGCATGGCCGCCCCCGGCGATATCCGGAGCTGTCTGCAGTCCCTGGCCAACTGCGAGCCGCTGATGGCCCAGCTCATGGCATATCGGTTCACCGACGGCTCCCTGGCGGGCCAGAGCCTGGGCAACCTGCTGCTGGCGGCGCTGAACGACATCATGCCCAGCTTCGACCAGGCGGTGTCCGGCCTCAGCAAGGTGCTGGCCATCACGGGCCGGGTGCTGCCGGTGACCAACGAGAACGTCCAGTTGGAGGCCACCTTTGAAAACGGGGCCACCGTGCTGGGCGAGTCCCACATTTTCTACTGCAAGAAGGAGCAGGACTGCCGCATCCGCTCCGTCCGGCTGCTGCCGGAGCATCCCAAGGCGCTGGACGCGGCGGTGGAGGCCATACACAGCGCCGACATGATCGTGCTGGCGCCGGGCAGCCTCTATACCAGCATTATCCCCAACCTGCTGGTGGACGGCATCGCCGACGCCATCCGGGACAGCCGGGCCCTGAAGCTCTACGTCTGCAACGTCATGACCCAGGAGGGCGAGACGGAGGGCTATACCGTGGCCGACCATATCCAGGCCCTGTTCCACCACAGCTATCCGGGCCTGTTCCGGCTGTGCCTGACCAATTCCACCCCCATTCCGGAGTGCATCGCCCTGCGGTACGCCCAGGAGGGGGCGGAGCCCATCCGCCACGATGTGGAGCGGTGCCGCGCCCTGGGCGTGGAGCTGATCGACCGGCCCATCGCCGCGCTGGAGAACGGCCTGGTGCGCCATAACCCCGGCCACCTGGCCCATGAGCTGATGACCATTTACGAGACGTATACACAGAAGAGCCCCACCCGGTGAGGAGGTTTTCCATGCAATCGTTTTCCTATAAGGCCAAGGCCGAGCTGTGCCGTGCGGCGGTGCAGCGGCTGTGCTGCGCCCGGGCCGAGTGCTACGGCGTGCTGCTGTACTGCAACACCTTCACCATGCAGGAGGTGCGCATCATCACCGAGAATCCGGAGTTTGCCGCGCGGCTGCCCCGGCTGTTCCACCGCGCCTTCGGCGTGAAATTCGACCGCCAGCCCGCGGACGAGGCCCCGGGCAGCAAGCTGATCTTCCAGATCACCGACCCGGACAAGCTGCGGCGGGTGCTGGACACCCTGGGCTACGACCCCCGCCAGTCGCTGGTGCTGCATGTGAATTTCGCCCTGCTGGAGGACGACTGCTGCCGCACGGCCTTTCTGCGGGGCGCGTTCCTGGCGGGCGGCAGCGTCACCGATCCGGAAAAGCGCTATCACCTGGAGCTGTCCACCTCCCACATCCAGGCCAGCCGCGAGGTGTCGGCCCTTCTGCAGGAGATGGGCTTCCTGCCCCGCAGCGTCATGCGCGGCGGCAGCGCCGTCATCTACTTCAAGCAGTCCGAGCATATCGAGGATCTGCTGACCACCCTGGGCGCGCCGGTGGCCGCCACCGAGATCATGACCGCCAAGGTGGACAAGGAGATCCGCAACGGCGCCAACCGGGCCATGAACTGCGACATGGCCAACGTGAACAAGACACTGGACGCGGTGGCCGCCCAGCAGGAGGCCATCGAAAAGCTGGAAAAGTCCGGGCAGATGGAAAAGCTGCCGGAGAAGATACAGGAGACGGCACGGCTGCGGATGCAGAACCCGGAGCTGCCGCTGGCCCAACTGGCGGCGCTGTTCGATCCCCCCATCAGCAAATCCTGTTTGAACCATCGGATACGAAAGATCATGGAGGAGGCACGAAAGCTATGACAAAGATGGAAAGATGCCAGAGAGCAAAGGAATTTCATGAAAAGGGCCTCAACTGCGGACAGTCTGTGCTGCTGGCCTTTACGGACGTCACCGGCCTGACGGAGAGCCAGAGCATGGCCATCGCCAGCGGCTTCGGCGGCGGTCTGCGCTGCGGCGGCGTGTGCGGCGTGGTCAACGCCGCGGCGGTGGTGCTGGGCACGGTCTATCCCGCCACGCTGGAAAACGGCGGCGAGGGCAAAAAGCGCTCCACCCAACTGACCCAGGAATTCCAGCGCCGGTTTACAGAGCGCTTCCGCAAACTGGACTGCCGCGATCTGCTGGCGGAGAAGGACATCGAGGGCACCCCCGCCGCACAGGAGCTGGGCGTGACCCAGCACTGCCGCCTGCTGGTGGTGTCCGGCGTGGAGCTGCTCAGCGACATGCTCACTGAGCTGGAGGCGCAATAATGGCGTTTGCCCACCTCCACGTCCATACGGAATATAGCCTTCTGGACGGCGCCTGCCGCATCCGTGACCTGCCCAAGCTGGTCAAGGGGATGGGGCAGACCGCCTGCGCCATCACGGACCACGGCGCCATGTACGGCGCCATCGATTTCTACCGCGCCTGCAAGGCGGAGGGCATCCACCCCGTCATCGGCTGCGAGGTGTATGTGGCCCGCCGCACCCGCTTCGACAAGCAGCACGAATTCGATACTGAGTCCCGGCATCTGGTGCTGCTGTGCAAAAACGAGACCGGCTACCGGAACCTGTCCTATATGGTGTCCCAGGCGTATATCGAGGGCTTCTACATCAAGCCCCGTATCGACCTTGACCTGCTGCGCGCGCACAGCGAGGGGCTGATCGGTCTCAGCGCCTGCCTGGCCGGTGAGATCCCCCGCCGCATCTTGAACGGCGACTACGAGGGGGCCAAGGCCCATGCCCTGGAGCTGCAGTCCATTCTGGGGGAGGACAATTTCTATCTGGAGCTGCAGGATCACGGCATCGCCGACCAGACCACGGTGAACCGCGCCCTGCTGCGGATGCACAACGAGACGGGCATCCCGTTGGTCTGCACCAACGATGCCCACTACCTCCGGAAGGAGGACGCCGAGAGCCACGACGTGCTGCTGTGCATCCAGACCGGCAAGACCGTGGACGACGAGAACCGCATGCGCTATGAGCCCCGGAACTTCTACCTCCGCTCCACCGAGGAGATGGAGGCGCTGTTCTCCGGCTATCCCGACGCGGTGGAGAACACCCAGCGCATCGCCGACCGCTGCCAACTGGAGTTCACCTTCGGCAAGTATCACCTGCCGGAATTCAAGCTGCCGCCGGGCTACGACTCCCCCACCTATCTCCGCAAGCTGTGCGACGAGGGCTTTGTCCGCTGCTACGGCCAGGAGAAGCCGGAGTACCGCAAACAACTGGAATACGAGCTGGCCATGATCGAGAAGATGGGCTTTACCGACTATTTCCTCATCGTGTCCGACTTCGTCAACTACGCCCGCCAGACGGGCATCCCCGTGGGCCCGGGCCGCGGCAGCGCCGCCGGCTCCATGGTGGCCTACTGCCTGCACATCACCGACATCGACCCCCTGCAGTATCAGCTCTATTTCGAGCGCTTCCTGAACCCGGAGCGCGTGTCCATGCCGGATATCGACATGGACTTCGGCGATACCCGCCGGGGCGAGGTGGTGGACTATGTCCGCCGCAAGTACGGTGACGACCATGTGGCCCAGATCGTCACCTTCGGCACCATGGCCGCCCGAGGTGCCATCCGGGACGTGGGCCGCGCCCTGAACATGACCTATGCCGAGGTGGATGTGGTGGCCAAGCTGGTGCCCTCCGGCCCCGGCGCGCTGCACATCACCCTGGACGACGCCCTGAAGCTCAGCAAGCAGCTCTCCGACCTGTATGAGAGCGACCCGCGGGTGAAGAAGCTTATCGACACCGCCAAGGCCCTGGAGGGCATGCCCCGCCACGCCTCCACCCACGCCGCCGGTGTGGTGATCACCCGGCTGCCGGTGTATGAATACGTCCCCCTGGCCCGGAACGACGAGTCCATCGTCTGCCAGTACAACATGATCACGCTGGAGGAGCTGGGCCTTTTAAAGATGGACTTCCTGGGCCTGCGGAACCTGACGGTGCTGGACGACGCGGTGAAGATGGTGCGCCGCCACACCCCGGACTTCGACCTGGAGAAGATCCCCATGGACGACCCGGAGGTGTTCCGGATGCTGACCGAGGGCCGCACCTCCGGCGTGTTCCAGATGGAATCCACCGGCATGACCGGCGTGTGCCTGGGCCTGAAGCCCCAGTCCATCGAGGATATCACCGCCATCATAGCCCTGTACCGCCCCGGCCCCATGGAATCCATCCCCCGGTTCATCGCCTGCAAGCACGACCCCAAGCTGGTCAGCTACAAGCACCCGTCCCTGGAGCCCATCCTACGGGGCACCTACGGCTGCATCGTCTATCAGGAGCAGGTCATCAAGATCTTCCAGGAGCTGGCGGGCTACTCTCTGGGCCAGGCAGACATGGTGCGCCGCGCCATGTCCAAGAAGAAGGCCAAGGACGTGGAGCGGGAGCGGGAGGCCTTCCTTCACGGCGACGAGAGCCGGAACATCAGGGGCTGCGTGGCCAACGGCATCCCGGAAAAAACCGCCCAGGCCATCTATGACGAGATCTACGACTTTGCCAACTACGCCTTCAACAAGGCCCACGCCGTCTCCTACGCAGTGGTGGCCTATCAGACGGCGTACTTCAAGTGTCACTATACCAAGGAATACATGGCGGCGCTGCTGACCTCGGTGCTGGATAACTCCGACAAGGTGTCCGAGTACATCGCCGAGTGCCGCAACTGCGACATCAAGCTGCTGCCGCCGGATGTGAACCGCTCCCACGACGGCTTCACCGTGGAGGAGGACGGCATCCGCTTCGGTCTGGTGGCCATCAAGAACATCGGCCGGGGCTTCATCCGCACCCTGGTGCGGGAGCGGGAGGCAAACGGCCTGTTCCGTTCCTTCCCGGACTTCTGCGAGCGGATGTTTGACTGCGGCGACATGAACAAGCGGGCCGTGGAAAACCTCATCAAGGCCGGTGCCTTCGACGGACTGGGCGCCTATCGCTCCCAGCTTGTTCAGGTGTACGAAAAGGTGCTGGACGCCATCGCCAACAGCCGCAAGGTCAACGTGGAGGGCCAGCTCGACATGTTCGGTATGGCCTCCGGCGGCAGCGGCGGCCCCTCCTCGGACATCCATCTGCCCAATATCCCCGAGTACTCCGCCACCGAGCGGATGTTCATGGAGAAGGAGACCACGGGCCTGTACCTCAGCGGCCACCCCATGAACGACTACCGCGCCGCCGCCCAGGCGGCAGGCGCCACCCCCATCCACGAGATCCTGGCGGATTTCAACGGCGAGGACGGCCCCGTCCGCTTTGCCGACGGGCAGAACGTCACCGTGGCGGGCATCGTCATCTCCAACAAGACCCGCACCACCAAGAACAACACCCTGATGGCCTATGTGGTGGTGGAGGACGAGGCGGCGTCCATCGAGCTGCTGTGCTTCAGCCGCACCATCGACCAGTGCGGCGCGTACATGGCCGTCAACACCCCCGTGGTGGTGAAGGGCCGCCTGTCTGTCCGGGACGAAAAGCCGCCCCAGATCATGTGCGACGCCGTCTATCCCCTGAACACCGACGGCACGGCGCCCCTTCCGGCCAATGCCAGGGCGCAGGACAAGAACAGCACCATCTTTCTGCGCTTTTCCAGCATGGACAGCGTAGCCTTCCGCCATATCCGCCTGGTGATGACCATGTTCGAGGGGGAGACTCCCGTGAAGATCCGCCTGGCCGACACGGGAAAGCTGCTGGCGGGCAAATGCCTGAACCACCCGGCCTTCCTGGAGGAGTGCCGCCAGTGGCTGGGACAGGAGAACGTGGTGGTGCGCCGCCGCGATTGACAAATCCTAAAATTTTCCGTATGATACAAAGAGAAGGGAGCGTGATGACATGGGCGTCGGATTTATCCGCGACAAGCTGGAGATCAAGTTTCTCATCCTGTATGTGACCGCCGGAGTGGCGGAGCCTATGCCCCTCAGCGATATCCAGGCCCTGACCATGATCGACGACGGCATCGACTATTTCGATTTTTCCCAGTGTCTCAACGAGCTGGTGAAGACCGGCCATCTGCGGATCAATGACGAGCAGAAGTACGCCATCACCCCCAAGGGGCTGAAAAACAGCGAGATCTGCCAGTCCAGCCTACCCCGCTCCGTGCGGCTGAAGGCGGACAGGCTCATCGCCGCCCACCGGCAGGAGCTGGTGCGCCGCGCCCAGGTGCGCTCCCGGGTGGAGTGCCGGGAGAACGGCACCTACACCGTGGAGCTGAGCCTCAGCGACGATGTGGACAACGTGATGCATCTGCAGCTCATGGTGGCCACCAAGGAGATGGCCGAGGATCTGGCCCAGCGCTTCCAACGCAACCCCGAGCAGGTGTATTCCCAGTTGGTGACGGCTCTGTACGGGGGATGAAATAACAGGCGCACCACCGAAGAACGTTGCGTAGGGGCCGGCGTCCTCGACGGCCCGCCTTGTGACGCAAAAGGATTCGTTCACCGTTTC
>USAT01000026.1 GCA_900552725.1 uncultured Eubacteriales bacterium
CGGGATTGTGCAGGAAGTCGATGATCTCCTCCAGCGACTCCTTGGCCTCGTCCTGACCGGCCACGTCCTTGAAGGTGACGCCGGTGGATTTCTCCATATACACCTTGGCGTTGGACTTGCCCACGCTGCCGATGCCGCCGAAGCCACCGCCGCCGGACTTGCTGAGGAAGCGCATCACCAGCATGAACAGTCCCACCATAATGATGATGGGCAGCACATAGCTGGCCATGAACACCAGCACCGGGTTCATCTCCGCCTTATAGTAGCCGGTATAGGCCACGTTGTGCTCCTCCAGCAGGGGCAGGAGCTGGCTATCGGACAGCTGGGCGGTGTACAGCGTCAGCTTGGCATCCTTGGACTGGGTATAGCTCTTCGGCTTTTCGGTGCTGTTCTCCTTGGCCTCCTCCGTGTAGGTATAGCCCTCCACGGGGGTGATGTAGATAGTGCTGTCCTTGAACAGAATCTCGTCCACCTGATCCTTCTCCACCATGTCGATCATCTGGCTGTACTTGATCTCGTGGCTGGAGGTCTTGTTGGCGGTGTTGCCGGAATAGGCGCTGATGTAGTTCATCGCCACCGTCAGCACCACCGCCCACAGCACCAGCGTCAGCACGCCCCGCAGCCGGTTGCTGTTTTTGTTGTTTTTGTTGTTTTTATTGTTATCTGCCATGGAATCCTCCTTGCAAGAGTGGAAGCATTCTAAGTGTAAGTGCCAGTATACCACAAAAGCCGCCGCCTCACAAGCGGCACGTTGTCCCTTTTTCTGTAAAATTTCTATGAATCGGGCTTTATCTTGCCGCGGGGGTATGGTATAATTAATGCTGTATTGGTATCAACTGACGGAAGGAACGATCATCTATGAACGAACAAGCTGCCGCTCCCAAGCGCCGCCCCATGCCCGAGGCGGAGGCCGACGGCATTATCGAGGGCCGCAATGCGGTCATTGAAGCTCTCCGCTCCGGCACGGCCATCGACAAGATCTATCTGGCCAAGGGCGAGACGGACAAGACCCTGGGCCACATCGCCTCCAAGGCCCGCGCCGCGGGCATCGTGGTGGTGGAGGCCGACCGCCGCAAGCTGGACAACATGTCCCGCACCCACGCCCACCAGGGCGTCATCGCCCTGGCCGCCGTCCGGGAATATGTGACGGTGGACAGCATCCTGCAGGCCGCTGCCGACAAGGGCGAGGCCCCGCTGCTGGTGGTATGCGACGAGATCTCCGATCCCCACAATCTGGGCGCCATCCTCCGCACCGCCGAGTGTGCCGGTGCCCACGGCGTCATCATCCCCAAGCGCCGCAGCGCGGGACTGACCGCCATCGTGGCCAAGACCTCCGCCGGTGCCGTCAGCTATATGCCGGTGGCCCGGGTGGCCAACATCCCCTCCCTGCTGAAGGATCTGAAGAAGCAGGGCGTGTGGGTGTTCGGCACCGCCGCTGACGGCAACACCACTCTTTATAACGCCGACCTGAAGGGCCCTGCCGCCATCGTCATCGGCTCCGAGGGCGACGGTATGACCCGCCTGGCGGCGGAAAACTGTGATTTTCTGGTAAGCATCCCCATGAAGGGACACATCTCTTCCCTGAACGCCTCCGCCGCGGCAGCCATCCTGCTGTACGAGGCGGTACGCCAGCGGAGCTGAGAAAAGGACATCCATGCGCAGGCAAGACGAGGCACAACTGCATACCCCGCCCATCCCGGAGGATGAGGCGTTCACCCTGGAGTCCATCCTGGCCGAATACGGCAAGGGTGGGCGTCAGCCTGCCCAAACGGAGGAAGCCCCCGTTCCCCAGCCCGCGCCGGAGCCCATCCCGGAACCCGAACCGGAGCCTGTCCCCCCGCCGGAACCCGCGCCAGAGCCGGAACCAGAGGAGGAGATCACCACGCGGCTGCCCAGGCCGGAAAAAAAGCACAAGAAGAAAAAGCCCCGGAAGAAGCAGGACACCGCGGAATTCCCGGTGATCCGCACCGCGCCGGAGCCCGCGCCGCCCCCTCCCCCAACCAAGCCTGCGCCGGAGCCGGAGCTGCCGCCGGATCGGGTCTCTCTGAAAAACCTTATGTACGACACGGTGGATTCCGTGCTGGCCGAGAATGACGACGGCATCCTGGAGGAGCCACCCACCCTGCGTGAGCGGCTGCAGGAGCTGCTGAATCGCCGCCGTTCCCGGAAAAAGCCACGCCCCCGCCACGATACCGAGCAGCTTTGGGAGGAGCCGGAGCGCCGCAGGCCCGAGCCTGAGCCGGAACCGGAGCCCGACAGTGATGAGGCGTTCCGGGCGGAAAAGCGCCGGGTAAAGCACACCCGCCGCGCACTGACCGTTCTCACCTTCCCGGTGGCGGCGCTGCTGGCCCTGGCGATCCCGGACGGTTTGGGCTATATGCCCGCCCCGTGGCTGGAAAGCCCCCTGCTGCGCGCCTATGTGCCCTGCGGCATCCTGCTGATCACGGCGCTGCTGGCGGCGGACGTGTGGAAGCACGCCATCGGCGAGCTGAAAGAACGCCATGTGGCCAGCGCCCTGGGCGCACTGCTGCTGACCCTTATCGTCGTCCTTGACGGCGTCGTGTCCGCCGCCGTCCCCCAGGATAGCCACGTCCCCTTTGCCGCCACCGCCGCCCTCCTCCTGTGGATGGAGCAGTGGTCGCTGCTGCTGCGGGCCGAAGCCCGGCGTGAGGCGTTCCAGCTGGTGAACGTAGGCGGTGAGCCCCCCTATGTGGCCTCCGTCACCGACGCCGGTGTCTGCAAGCAGAAGGGCCGCCTGTCCGGCTTCTATCATATGACGGACAAGCCAGACCCGGCCCGCCGCTGGCAGTGGTATCTCACCCCCCTGCTGCTCAGTGCCGCCACGGTGCTCTCCGCGGTGGTGTGCCTCTCCAACCAGTGTATGGAGCGCTTCCTGTGGGTCTGGTCGGCCCACCTGACGGTGGCGCTGCCCCTGTCCCTGCCGCTGACGGCAGCACTGCCCTTCCAGCGGCTCCAGCACCGGCTGACCCGGGGCGGCAGCGCCCTGGCCGGTTACACGGGAGCGCCTCCCCTCAGCCGTGCCCGCCAGTTGGTGGTGACGGAAAACGACCTCTTCCCCACCGGCACGGTGGCCTTCAACGGCTATAAGGTCTATGGCGAGGAGCGGGTCAAAATGCTCTCTTACGCCGCCGGGATGGCCCAGGCGGCCCACAGTCAGCTCTCTCCCCTTTTCCGCCAGCAGCTTGCGGCGGAGGGCGGCTTCTCCGCCCGGGTGGACGACCTGCGCTTCTGCGAGGAGGGCGGCGTCACCGGCATGATCCGGGGCGAGACGGTGGCCATGGGCAGCGCGTACTTCATGCGCAAGCAGAAGGTGGCCCTGCCCCACGACCTGAAGCTGCAGACCGGCGTATTCCTGGCCATCGACGGTGTGCTGGGCGCCATCTTCGTCATCAAGTACCAGCCCTCCCGCAACGTGGACTGGGCCCTGCGGGCCATGCGCCGCGCCGGACTGCGGCCCGTGCTGGCCGTCCGCAGCGGCAATGTGACCCCCGGCCTTCTCAAGCGGAAATTCGGCATAGACTGCAAGCCCCTCTACCCCAATGTCTCCGCCCGTCTGGCGCTGTCCGACGTGATGGAGCAGCAGGGGGAAGCCCCCAATGCCGTCATCTACCGGGAGGGGCTCATGCCCCTGGCCGAGGCCGCCATCGGCTCCCGCCGCCTGCGCAGCGTCGTCAGGACCGGCACCTGGCTGTGCTATGCCGGTGCGGTGGTGGGCCTGCTGCTGACCTACTATCTCACCTCTGTGGGCAGCTACGGCACCCTCTCTCCCCTGTACATGCTGGCCTTCCTGGCCCTGTGGCTGCTGCCCACGCTGCTGCTCAGCGGCCTTGCCAAGCGCTTCTGATCCAAATCGTACCGCCGCGGCGGCACACATCAGCTTTTCCCTTTCGTTTTTTATCTTTCCACCGGCAAAAAAGAACCGCCCACGGGGCGGTTCTTTTTTATACAAGCATCTTGTCGGCAAAGGCCGCCAGCCGCTCTTCGATGCCCGGCAGCTTCAACGCCGCGCCGGCGTCGTTGGCTGTCTCCAGCATGCAGAACCGGGGCGGCAGGCGGAAGGCCTTGTTCATGCACAGGGCCGAGATCAGCTGCTGGGCCACGATGTCGCCGCCGGAGTAGCCGGACACGATGATGGCGTACAGATCCTTATCGTAGAAGGGCGTGGTGCGGAACAGCGCCGTCAGCCGGTTGATGCAGGCCGTCAGGTTGGCGGCCAGGGCGTCGTTATAGTTGGGGCACAGCCACAGCACGCCGTCGGCGTGGCCGATGGCGGGATACACCTGGTCCACGATGACGCCGCCGTAGAAGCACCGTCCCTCCTCGCCGAAGTGGAGGCAGGTGCGGAACTCGCAGCCGTTGCAGTCGGCCACTGTGCCGTTCCGCAGGCTCACCACCTGGGCGTCCACCCGGCCCTCCAGCCGAGGCGCCATCCGCTCCCACAGGGCAATGGTGTTGGAGGTCTTGCGGTTGGAGGCGTGCAGCACCATCAGATGGGGATGCTGCCGCACCGGCGGCGTATCCGCCAGCAGGCGGTCCACCAGCTCACGGGTGCAGGCGGTGTAGGCACCCAGATAGTCCGTGTGCCGCAGCATGGCCCGGATGTGGAAATTCTCCAGCGACCCGGTGGCCTCCACCAGCGGCGCGCCCATAAAGGCACAGCCCGCCTGATTGGCGGCAAACACGATCTCCCGGGCAGCGGACTTGGTGTACAGCTCACCGTCGCCGTCCACCAGCACCGCACCGCAGCAGCCGTCAAAGAAGCGGCTGTCCTGCCGGATGGCGGACAGCATGGCGTACCAGCCCAGATTCACGCCGCCGTGCAGCAGTGAAACGGCGAACAGCACCCGCTGCCCCGTCACCGGATGCAGCTCATCGGGCCGCTGCACCTTTACATGGGGGCGGCCCTCCAGGGCATGGGACAGCACCGCCGAAAGGCGGGGATTCTCCTCCGCCTGGGGACAAATCACCAGCAAAGGCTCCATGATACCGGCCTCCTTTTCAAATGATCTTCCGCAGGATGTCCTGGGTCTCCGTCAGCCGGGCAAACAGCTCGTCCGGCAGGGGGATGTCCTCCGTTTCCAGTCCCGTGGGGGTGTAGCGGTTTTTCACGCCCATGAAGATATCTCCCAGACACACGCTGCCGTAGTGCCATTCACCCCGCAGCGTCAGCAGCACGCTGATGGCCGCCGAGGACAGCGCCGGGGCCACATAGGGCTTGAAGCCCAGCTCCCGCATTTTCAGGTTGGCCGTCAATGCCAGCTCCGTCAGCTCACGGGACAGGGCGTCATCATAGTGCTCGATGGAGTTGGCGATCACCAGCCCGCTGCCGTGGGGGCCAAAGGCCCGGCCCTCCGTCAGGAAGGAGGCAAAGCGTTCATCCCGCTTGGCGTAGTAGGCGGCGCGGGCGTTCATGACGCCAAGGCCGTAGCCCTGCACCTGCTGGGGCAGCAGGCCCATACCGTCGTATACGCCGTTTTCGTCCCGGTTGGAGGCCAGCAGCGCGGCACGGGACAGGGGATCCACCGGATCGGAGATCACGCAGAAGAGCCCGCGGAACTGCGCCTCCCGCGCCTTGCGGGCGTACAGCTCCACCAGTCCCCGGTTGGCCTCGAACTGGGCCATCCGCACGTCCTTCACGCCGCTGCCCACGGCGGGGATGCCCTTGGATGCCACGAACAGAAAGGCGTCACAGTCAAAGAGCGTCTCCTGCGGCACGATCTCCACAGGGGGCATGGCGTCATACTGCCACGGCAGCGTCACCTGATTCAGCTCGAACTCCCAGCGCTTGGTGGCGGCCTCGTTGATGTCGCAGATACCGATGGCGGATACCGTATCGTCGCCCAGCAGCTTCAGTCCCATGGCGATGGTGCTGCCCACGTCGCCGATGGCCAGGATGTGGACACGCTTTTTGCCCGGCTTGGGCTGCCATGCCGCCATCTCCCGCCAGCGGGGATGGTCGAAGTTTACCGCCCGCAGGCCGCCGCTCAGCCACTCCGCCGCCTCGATGGGCGGCGCCTGTGTCACGGCCACGCGGCGGCTGTCCAGCCACGATACGTCCTCCGCCCCTGCCGTCAGTTGGGCAAGCGCCGCGGCGGAAAAGGCGGCGCGGCCGCTCTCCGGCGGGCGGCGGAACAGGAAGATGGGCTGGCCCTGGGCGCTCTCCGCCGCCGTCAGGGGCAGGGGCTGACAGGACACGAAATATTGGCCGTTTTCCTCATATTGATACATGATGGTTCCTCCTTTTACCGGAACAGGTTCTTCAGCCGCCGCAGCGTCTCCAGATCGTCCCGGAGGTAGTCGGACACCGCGCCGTCGGGGTTATAGCTCATGCGTCCCTTGTCCGGGCACAGGGGCAGCACCACCGCCTCACTGAGCCGCCGCAGCGTCAGGCTGCGGGCATAGACCCGGCGATAGGCGGTCTCCAGCGCCTCGATGATATACAGCGTATTCTCGATGCAGGTGCGGGAGAAGGTATAGGCCGCGTCGGCGCCGCACTGGCGCAGATGCTCCGGATAGACGTAGGGCAATACCAGGTTCACCGACGGCTGCAGGCCGGAGCGCTCCATGGCGGGGTGCTCCACCGTATCGCCGCCGATAAAGGGGTACAGGGTGGACTCCACATACCATGCCCGCAGATTGGGCACAAAATACACATAGTCCACATCCCGGCCCAGTTGCTGGGCCAGATCCCGGCCCTGGCCGGACAGGATGCCCACCAGCACCTCCTTGATCTCCACCTGCTGCTCCCGCGCCAGGGGATCCAGCACGCCGATGCGGCGTCCGGTGTGGAGCTGATCGTCCACCAGGATCACCGGGCGGCGGAAGGAGTGCACTACCCGCATCTGATCGGCCAGCGGCGCGTAGCCGGGGAAGGCCTGGATCCACTGGGTGCGCCGGTCGGCGGCGAACACCTTGTCGGTGTGGATGGTCTTGGTGACGGTGTTGGGAATGGCGGCCCGCCGCAGCAGCTTGCCGAAGGGGACGCACATATAGGGGCCCAGCACACGGGGCTGGGTGGGCGTCATGGGCACGCCGTTCAGGGCGGTGATCTTCTCCACCAACCGGTGCAGCACCAGCTGCGAGGAGATGGTGAAAATGAGCCGTCCGGGATACAGGGCCACCAGCCCCAGCTTGAAGCGGCGTCGGGCCTGCCGGATGGCGGACAGCACCGCGCTGTCGCCGCTGAAGGGCGGCTTGATGGCGGTCTCCACATTCTGCAGGAACACCACCGGGGCGCTCATGTCCGCCAGCAGCAGCGAGGGATCGCCGGGCCGCACCGGACGCAGGCCCTGCTGCCGCAGCAGGTCATCGGCCATGGGGCTGGCCGGCGCGTCCAGCGCCGCGAACAGCGCCCACAGGCAGTCCTGCTCCATGGCCTGGGCAAAGAGCTGGGTCAGCAGTAATTGCAGGGACTCGTCGTCCCGGCCGTACATGCCCGTGATGCACAGCAGTCTGCCGGAGGCGGCGTTGCGCACGGCGTTGACCCGCACGGGGTCGCCCAGCAGGGCCAGCAGCTCACGGGTACGGCGCTGGTCGAAGGATGCGGCGGCCAGCAGCTCGTCGCCGCTGCGCAGGGTCATGATCCGCTCACCCCGGCGCTGAACGCCCTGGGCGGCGGCAGGCGGCATGCCGATGGCCTGCAGCTCCGCCAGCAGCGGTGCCTCCGGCGCAGCCTCATCAAAGCGCAGTGTGCCGGGGGACAGCAGGGGCTTGTACTGGGGCTCCCGCAGATAGAGGCCCCGCTGATAGATATACTCCTGCACCATGGGGTCGATCAGGTGGGAGATATCCCGGTTCATGTCGATATTCTCCCGGATACGGGTGGAGCTGATGTCCTCCAACTGGGAGGGGAGCTGGAGCTGCACCACCTTGCCGGTGATCATGCCCACATCGGCGTCCATGTCCTTTTCCTCGCCGTGAAGGGCGGAGACCCGACGGAACACGATGTGATTCATGCTGTGGACGGAGTCGGGACTGGGCGCCGCCTTGTAGGAGGACGCGCCGTGGATCACGTCGGAACCCACGATGAGATACAGCTCCCGTCCGGCGAACATATCCTTCAGCCGCCGCAGGTCGCCGGGGGTGGCGATGTTGACGGGGATGTTATAGGGGAACAGGTGGACGTGGAACTCATCGGCCACCGACATGGAGGCGATGCGGCGGCGGATCAGGCTGGGCTGGGTCTTTTTCGACCAGGAGAATTCGTCCACCGCCAGAAACACCTCGTACCCCATGTCCCGGATGGTGCAGGCCAGCGCCTTGTGGGACAGGGTAAAGGGGTCGAAGGTGCCGGGGAAGAAGGCCACCTTCTGCCGCTGGGTGAACCGGAAGGGGCCATTGTCGGTCTCATACCGGACGATGAACTGGTACATGCGGTACAGCGCCGCCGAGCAGTACAGATCGTTAAGGCCCTCCTCCTGATTCTCGTGCATCAGGAACAGCAGCTTGTGGGCGCACAGGGTGAACAGCCACGCCCGCCGCTCATCGGGGAACCGGGGCGAGGCGAACAGGGTGTCGCCCAGCACATACATGGCCTCCTGCTGCACCGCCTGGCGATAGGACGCCATGCCCTTCAGCAGCAGACCCGCCAGACGCCGGCGGCGGCGATCCCACACCGCTTCCTCCTCCGGGAAGCGCTGGGGATAGGTGCGGTAGCTCTCCAACGCGAAGCCCACGGTGTCCAGGGCCGAGGCCACCACGCTGTCGGCGGAGTGACTCAGCAGCTCCGCCAGATAGTCGATGACCTCGTCCAGCTCCGCCGGAGGCAGCCACAGCATAAAGGTACCCAGATACTGGGGGATATATTTGGAGAATTCGTAGTGGCCGGATTCCAGGGCCTTGGCCAGCTCCACGGCGATCTCGTTGCGCTCCTCGCTGGTGAGCCGGGGCGCGATGCCCAGCAGTGCGCGGCCCGCCCGCTGGCGCACCACCACCGCCTCGCTGACCCGGATTAGGTTGGCGAAGTGGGCGGCGATCTGCATGGCGCTGCCCATGCCGCAGGCGGCGTAGCGGGACAGCAGCTCCACATTCACCACCTTGATCATCCACGGCGTGGCAGTTTTCAGGTTGTCCAGCAGAATGTCGGACACCTCTTCATTGGTAAGGGCCTCCATGGCCTGCTCCGCCGGAACGCCGCACACGCGGGCGTACCGATAGCGCAGAGAGGGCAGGGCAAAGGTCAACTCCTCCTGCCGCAGCCGCTCCAGCGCGGAGCGGAGGGGGTGGCTCTCCGGCAGGGTCTGGCTGGCCCGGAAGAAGAATTGCAGCGCCGCCGCCTGCAGGGAGGGGCTGTGGCCCCGGCACTGGGCCAGGGCGAAGGCGGCCACCTGCTCCGCCCGCTCCTCCGTCAGCAGCTTCAGGGGCAGATAGCACAGGGTGTCCGTCAGAGCCAGCGCCGCGCCCTCGTCCTCCACATGGGGGGACTGGTAGTGGGACAGCAGCACCGACAGGAACTGCTCCGTCTCCTGGGGCGCGCAGTTTTCCAGCGTGGCGGACACCACCAGCTTGGCGGTGAAGCGGATGTGGCTGGTCTGCTGGGGCGTCAGCTTGTGGTCGGGGTAAAACAGCAGGTTCAGATACTGGGACCACAGGGCGAACTGGGTCTGCTCCACCGCCGCGCGGGGCGCGGAGGAGGGCAGCTCCTTTTTATAGCGCAGGCTGAACTTGGCCATCACCTGGCCCATCAGCGCCGCCGCCTGGCGGCGGATGTCACCCTCCGGGTGCAGCAGCAGCTCATAGAGAAAGTACACCGTCTGGATCTTCTGGTTGGTGGACAGATAGGTGAAGTAGTCCTCCAGCACGCACAGATAGGTACGCACCCGCGTCCAGTCCTTTTCGCTGCGGGCCATCTCCAGCAGATCGGAGAACAGCCCCTCGTGACTGAGGCGGCGCATCATGTCCAGGTTGTGCTCCACCGCCGTCAAGCAGAAGGCCCGGTAGTACTCATCCGGCTTCATCAGGGCGATGTCCGGCGGGGGACTGGGCTCGGTGTTCCGGCCCTGCAGCGTCACGTCCACGCCGTGGGCGATGAGGTAGTCCTCAAAGTCCCGCAGCTTGCGGTAGACGTACTCATAGCGGCGCTTTTTGGCGGCGTCTACATTGTCCAGCTTGCTGAGGATCACGTCAAAGGCGTCCTTCAGGGCGTACAGCGCCGCCGTCTCCCGGCCGTCCGCCTCCCGCCGCTGCTTGGAGCGGAAGTCGGCGTAGATCAGCAGCATGGATTCCACCGACAAATTGGCCAGCTCCAGATCCCAGGTGGAGTGATTGCCGGCCACCTGGCCCACCTGGGGAAGGCCGGAGCGGGTCAGCCACTCGTCGGTATAGTAGTAGTGGAGATAGGGCACCCGTTCGCCGGGCATGCAGCCGAATTTGCCGATGTCGTGTCCGGCGGCGGCGGCAGAGGTCAGGGCCAGATCCACCGCCGCGCCGCTGCGGCGCAGGGCGCGGCCCGCCGTCATGGCCACATGGTGGACCATGGCGATGTGCTGCAGGGTGCTGAAGGGCGTCAGCTCACTGCCCAAGCGCAGCAGCTCATAGACGAAATCCTGCCGCCATACCTGCAAAAACCGCGGATAGAAGGGGCTGCCCGCCGCCTCCTCGTCGGCGCAGAAGGCGAAGTCAATGTGCCAGTCGAAGGGCAGCGCGCGGCGCTCCTCCTCCAGCAGAAGCTGTATGGCAAGCAGGGCGCACAGGGCGAAGTCCTCCTGCGGCTCCGTGGCGGGACGGCGATGCTGGGGGTACAGGCGGGCGGTGGCATCGCTGAGGACGCAGCTGCACCAGCCGCCCTCCGGCACGGGGATGTCCGGCATGGCCTCGACGGCGGCCTCGATCAGCGCGCGGCAGGCAAGGCGCTGCCGCACCGGCAGAAAGCCCTCGAAAAACCGGGCCTGGGCCCACCGCTGTGCCATCGCCGGGTCATGGAGCCGGGACTGGAAGGCGGCGGCCCGGAAGGCGTCGCTCCAGTGCTGGCAGAAAAAGGCTTTATGGGTCATATTGTTCCCCCTTTCCGCCTGTTTGGGCGGTGGAATGGTATTCTAAATGGCTGTTCAGTATTGCGATCCCGTCCTGAGAGGGGACGGATATCCTCCGTTACAGCTTCTCCAGAACGAACGGCTCGCCTACCTGCAGGGCATAGTGATAGATCCGGGCGCTGTCCTCAATGTACTGGGCGCGGGTGCGGGCCTCGTTCAGATCCCTGCCCACCGCCAGCACGCCGTGATTGTTCAGCAGGCAACCGCCCCGGCCATCCTTCAGACAGGGCACCGCGTTCTCCCCCACGGCAAAGGTGCCGGGTGTGGCGTATTCGGCGCACGCCACGTCGCCGCCCAGGAAGATCCGGGTCTCGATCAGCACCGAGGGTATGGGCTTATGCACCACGGCAAAGGCCGTGGCATAGGGGGAATGGGTGTGGAAGATGGCCTTGTGCTCCGGATAGGCCCGATAGACGGCGGCGTGCATCCGCCACTCGCTGGAGGGCTGCAAGTCGCCCTCGATGATGTTGCCGTCCAGATCGCACCGGACGATGTCCATGGGCCGCATCACCGTATAGCGCACCGAGGTGGGGGTAATCAGCATGGTACCGTCCTCCAGCGCCACGCTGAGGTTGCCGCTGGTACCGGTGAACATTCCCTCGTGGAGGGATTCCAGACACACGTCCACCATTTCCTGCCGCAGTTCTTTGTGAGAATACTCCATTTTATCGCCTCTTTCGATTATTAAACAATTATTTCGTATCTCAGATCACCATTTCATACGGCCCCAGCTCGCTGACCTCCAGATACTTTTGCAGGTCATAGGGGGAGTAGATGCCCAGATCGGTCACGATACCGGTGATTAGCTGGGGCGGCGTGATGTCGAAGGCAGGATAGTAGCCCTTCACGCCATCGGCCGCCGTCTTGACCCCCATGGCCTCCAGCGTATCCTGGGGGTTGCGCATCTCGATGTGGACGCTGTCCACCGTGGGATGGCCCTTGTCGGGGATGCCGCTGATGTACACCGGCACACCCAGATAGTTGGCGGCAATGGAGATCTGGAAGGTACCCACCTTATTGGCGATATAGCCGTCACAGCAGATGGCGTCGGCGGCGCAGGTGAATACATCCACATGCTCGTGCTGCATCACATAGGCGGGCATGTTGTCGGTGATGACCGTCACGTCAAAGCCCATGTCATGGCAAACGGTGGCCGTCAGCCGCGCCCCCTGGAAATAGGGGCGGGTCTCCGGGCAGAACAGCCGGATGGTTTTGCCCCGTTCCCGGCACTCCTTCAGCATCATGGCCAGGATGGTCTCGGCAAAGCACTGGGTCATGACGGTGCCGTTGTCGGGGAACTTGTCCACCAGATGCTTGGCCATCTGGCCCACCCGGTTATAGCGGCGGTTGTTGGTAGCCACGGTATAGTCCCGGATGGCCAGCGCCACATCGGGGACACCCTGGGCGATGGCGGCCTTTGCCGCCTCCAGACAGCCGCCGCAGATGAGCTGCATCCGTCCCACGGTGGTAGGCCGTGCGTGGGAGATGGTGTCCATGGCCTGCTCCAAATAGGCCACCTGCCGCTCCGCCGTCATGTCCCGGCACTCCCAGGCCGCCAGCGCCATGCCCATGGCGGCGGCGGTGAAGGGCCCGGTGGACTGGGTCACCATGTCCGTCAGCGCCTGGGCCACCTCGCCGTGGGTGCGGCAAGTGACGAACTCTACCCGCCGGGGATATACCCGGCGATCCAATATCCGCACCTGGCCGCTGTCGTACCAGGCCACGTTTTCATACTGCATCATAAAGGCAAGGCCTTTGTCCGCTCTTTCCATTTTCATTTTCTCCTCTCTTACGCGCCGTACAGCCGCTTTGCGGCGGCGCGGGCCTCATACAGCACCCGCTCCTTGTCCAGCGTCAGGTATTCTCCGTTTTCATACAGCACCCTGCCGTCCACCATGGTCATGCACACATCGGCGGCCTGGGCGCTGTATACCGCAAGGCCCGCAGTGTCCAGATGGGGACAGAGATGGGGCGCGTTCAAGTCGATGGCCATGATGTCCGCCCGCTTTCCGGCCTGGATGGCACCGGTGTCGTCCCGGCCCTGCAGTCTCGCGCCGCTGACCGTGGCCATGTCCAGCACCTGACCGGCCGGTAAGATCGCCGCATCGTGGTGATAGCCGTTGTGAAGGATGGCCGCCAGATGCAGCTCCTCCAGCATGTTCAGGTTATTGTTGCTGGCCGCGCCGTCGGTGCCCAGCGCCACGTTGACACCCTCCGCCAGCAGCGCGGGAACCGGGGCAAAGCCGCTGCCCAGCTTCATGTTGCTGGTGGGATTGTGAACGACACTGACGCCCTTTTGCCGCAGAAGCGCCCGATCCGCTTCTGTCACCCACACGCAGTGGGCCGCGGCACAGGGCACATCAAACACCCCCAGATCGTTCATCCACGCTGCCGGTGTCTTGCCGTACTTCTCCATGCAGCCGTCGTGCTCGCTCCTCGTCTCGCTGAGATGAATGTGCATCCGCGCGCCGTTCCGGCGGCACCATGCCGCCGTCCCCGCCGCCACGTCGGGATTGCAGGTGTACTCGGCGTGAAGGCAGCCCTCCACCCGGATGCGGCCGTCGGCGGCATTGTGCCAGTCATGGTAAAACCGCTCCAGCTTGCGGGCGCTCTCATTCTTTTCATAGGTATCCGTCGGGTCAAAGGCCTGCACCGGATAACAGAGGTTGGCCTTGATGCCGCACTCCGCCACCAGCTCCGCCGCCTCCCAGGGGAAGAAATACATGTCGGAAAAGCTGGTGGTGCCGCAGGCAAGCATCTCCAGCAGCGCCAGGGCCGTACCGGCCCGGATGTCCGCCGCCGTCATGCGGCCCTCCACCGGGAACACGCTGTCAAACAGCCACCTTTGCAGGGGGAGGTCGGTGCCAACGCCCCGCAGCAGCGTCATGGCGGCGTGAGTGTGGGCGTTCACCAGTCCCGGAAGCAGCAGCCTGCCGGACATGTCCTTCTCGCAGTCAAAGACGCCCTCCGGACGGGCAGCGCCCACATAGGTGATCACCGGGCCGTCAACGGCCACGAAGCCGCCCTGGATCACGCCGCCGGGCGCATAGACCCAGGCGTTTTTCAGTAATGTGGTCATGCTCTCACATCCTCGTCAGCACCTTTTTCAGGTACGCACTGAAGTTGTCGGCCACCAGATGTCCCACCTCGTTGACTTCCTCGTCGGTCAGGGGCTGATCCAGGATGCCCGCCGCCATGTTGGTGATGACGGAGAAGCCCAGGCAGGGCATGCCGCAGTGGGCCGCCGTCAGCGCCTCGGTCACGGTGGACATACCCACCGCGTCGCCGCCCAGGGTACGGATGGCGCGGATCTCCGCCGGTGTCTCGAACTGCGGGCCCTGCATGAAGAAATAGCACCCCTCATGAAAGGTCAGGCCGCTGCCCTGGGCGCACTCGCGGGCGACGGCACGCAGCTCGGGACTGTACATCTTCTGCACGTCGAAGAACCGGGGACCGAACTCCGGGATATTGGGACCCCGCATGGGGGAGCAGCCCGGCAGCATGATCTGATCGTTGATGATCATGATGTCGCCGGGCTTGTAGCCCAGGTTCACGCCCCCGGCGGCATTGGTCAGGATCACCGCCCTGCAGCCCAGCAGCTTGAACAGCCGGATGGGCGCCGTCAACTGCGGGAAGTCATACCCCTCGTAGGAGTGGAACCTCCCGGACATGCACACCACCTTCTTGCCGGCGATGGTGCCGCAGATCAGCTTCCCGGCGTGGGTAGCCACGGTGGAGCGCAGGAAATTGGGGATGTCCTCATAAGGGATCACCACCGGGGTTTCCACCTGGGCGGCAAAGGGGCCCAGGGACGAGCCCAGGATAATGCCGATCTCCGGCTGAAAGTCCAGCTTTTCCCGGACATACCGGGCGCTTTTCTCGAAAAATTCATAGGTATATTCCATGGGATATCCTCCTATTATATATTGTATTGATTTTACCACACCGGCCACATGGTGTCAATTTCACCCGCTTCCACAATTTTCGTCGGTTTTCCTTCCAGAAAGGTCTTGCATTTTTTTATTTTCATGATACAATAGCGTTGACAAATCTTAATGGAGGTACCAAAATGGCTTATCAGATCGGTTCCGCTTGCGTCAGCTGTGGCGCTTGCGCAGACGCTTGCCCCGTGGGCGCTATCTCCCAGGGCGATTCTCAGTACGTGATCGACGCTGGCGCTTGCCTGGACTGCGGTTCCTGCGCAGACACCTGCCCCAACGGTGCTATCAATCCCGCTGAGTAAAATCCGTACATAAAAAACGGCCGGTGCAATGCACCGGTCGTTTTTTATGCGGACGGGCCGTCAGGGGTGCCAGCCCCGACAAACTCTTGCCCGAAGGCCCCGTATATGCTATACTATCCCCAGAAAAGGAGGGCTGCCCATGGAGCGCGCCGAACGCCTGTGGCCCGGTGGGCCGCGGTACATCTACGACGAACAGTGCTTCCCGCCCTCCACAGACTCGTTCCTGCTGGGCAGCTTCGCCGCGCCCCGCCGGGGCGAACGGGTCTGCGATCTGGGGGCGGGCGCGGGCTTGCTGGGCCTTCTGCTGCTGGCCCGGGAGCCGTCGCTGAGCGTGACCGGCATTGAGCGGGACGCCCACGCCTGCGCAATGCTGGCGCGCAACGCCGCCGCCAACGGCCTGCCCCTCACCCCGCTGTGCGCCGATCTGCGGCAGCGGGACGCCCTGCCCGCCGGGGCGTTTCAACTGGCCGTGTCCAACCCGCCCTACTTCGCGCCCCACACCGGCGCGGTGGCGGAGGGCGTCCGGGGCGATGCCCGGGCCGAGCTGACCGCCTCGCTGGATGACGTCTTCGCCGCGGCGAAGCGCCTGCTGCAATGGGGCGGCCGCTTCTGCCTGGTGTACCGGTCAGAGCGTCTGGCGGCGCTGATGGCCGCTGCCGCGGCCCACGGCCTGGAGCCCAAGCGCCTGCGGATGGTGCAGCACACCGCCCAGAGCGCGCCGTCCCTGCTGCTGTTGGAGTGCCGCCGGGGCGGAAAGCCCGGTCTTTCCGTGGAGCCGCCTCTGCTGCTGCATCTGCCGGACGGCGGCGAGTCCCCCGACGTGCGCCGCGCCTATTTCAGAGACAAGGAGTAACCGCTATGCCCGGAACACTATATCTGGTCGCCACCCCCATCGGCAACCTGGGGGATCTCTCCCCCCGCGCCGTGGAAACGCTGCAAAGCGCCGACTTCATCGCCGCCGAGGATACCCGCGTGTCGGTGAAGCTGTTGAACCACTTCGACATCAAAAAGCCCCTGGTCAGCTATCACGAGCACAACCGCGCCGCCGCCGGACAGGCCATCCTGGCCCGCCTGCTGGGAGGCGAGACCTGCGCCCTGGTGACCGACGCGGGCATGCCCGCCATCAGCGACCCCGGCGAGGATCTGGTGCGCCTGTGCGCCGAAAACGGCGTGGAGGTGCTGGCCATCCCCGGCTGCTGCGCCGCCGTGTACGCTTTGGCGGTGTCCGGCCTGCCCACGGGCCGCTTCACCTTCGAGGGGTTCCTGCCCTCCGGCAAGAAGGAGCGGCGGGAGCAACTCCATGAGCTGACCGGCGAGCGCCGCACCATGATCTTCCACGAAGCGCCCCACCGGCTCCGGGCCACGCTGTCCGACATGGCAGAGGCCTTCGGCGGCGACCGGCGGATCGCCCTGTGCCGTGAGCTGACCAAGCTCCACGAGGAGACCATGCGCGTCACTCTGGCGGAGGCATCGGATTACTACACCGCCAACGAGCCCCGGGGCGAATACGTTCTGGTGGTGGCGGGCCGCGAGAAGTCCGACGCCCCGGCCATGACGCTGGAGGAGGGCGTGGCGCTGGTGCTGCGCCGCCGCGAGGAGGGCATGCGTCTGAAGGACGCTGTCCGGGCCGTGGCCGACGACACGGGCCTGAGCCGCAACGCCCTGTACGACGCGGCGATCAGACAATAGCTGTTTCGCGCCTGTACCCTAAGGGCACTTGTTCAGCTTCGCTCCACTGCGCGGGCGCGAGAGATGCCTTCGGCGACCCACTTTTCCCAACAGTTGGAAAAGTGGGCAAAAGAACCGGCAAAAACTACGTTTTTGCATTTCCTTTAGCGCGCAGGAAGTCCAGAAACCTGGGTTTCTGGTTGTCTTTTTGGTCCCTTTTGGGACAACGGCCAAAAGTACCTCGTCCCCGCAGGGACGAATAACTTTTCGCGTCCGCGCCGCGAACTCTGCGAGGCCTTGCCCAGTTCCCCCTCATGTAATGCCAATTATGCCGCCTGTGGCGGCATACCGAAGTTTTTCTCTTTTCACTTTTATCTCTTATCTGCGTCCCGTCAGGGACGCAAAAAACGCTCCCCGCCATGTGGCGGGGAGCGTTTTTTTGTGCGGTTTTCAGCCGTTTTTCAGGTCTTTCAGACATTTGGGGCAGATATTCTTGTCCTTGTACACCATCAGATCTCTGCTGCTGTCGCAAAAGATACAACAGGGACGGTACTTCTTCAATACCACCGTGGAGCCATCCACATAGATCTCCAAAGCATCCCGCTCCGCAATATCCAGCGTCCTGCGCAGCTCGATGGGTAAGACGATCCGGCCCAGCTCGTCCACCTTACGCACGATACCGGTTGATTTCACTGAAACCTCTCCTCTGTTTTGCTTCTCACGCGTGTCGTGATTTCCTCTGCTCATTCATTATTCCATAATTTTACCAATTTGTCAACTGTGGTTGGACATTTTATCCAATTCTTTTACAAATATTGGCATATGCTCTGTGCATATAGTATACTGAGGTGAAACTTTTATGGCCATGTCCTATTTTTTGACCGCCTTTTTTGCGTTGGCGCTGGTGTTTGGCGGAATCAGCGGCCAGTGGGGCGCTGTGTCCGCCGCCGCCATGGAGGGCGCACGGGCCGCTGTGGAGCTGTGCATTTCCATGGCGGGCGCCATCTGCCTGTGGAGCGGCGTTATGACGCTGATGGATCGCTGCGGCCTCAGCCAGAAGCTTGCCCGGCTGCTGCGGCCGGTGCTGCGGCACATCCTGCCCCGGGCCAGCCGGGACAGTGAGACCATGGCCGCCCTCAGCGCCAACGTGTCCGCCAACCTGCTGGGACTGGGCAACGCCGCCACACCGCTGGGTATCCGGGCGGCCACCCGGATGGCAGAGGGCTGCGGCGGTGTGGCCAGCGACGAGCTGTGCCGCCTGGTGGTGCTGAACACCGCCTCCATCCAGCTGCTGCCCACCACCGTGGCCGCCGTCCGCAGCGCCCAGGGATGCGCCGCTCCCTTTGATATCCTCCCCGCCGTGTGGCTCTCCTCCGCCCTGTCGGTGACGGCGGGACTGCTGGCGGCACGGGGCCTGCAGGCCGTGTGGAGGCGCTGATATGGACGTGACCGCTCTGCTGATCCCCCTGCTGCTGGCCGCCGTGGCCGCCTGGGGTGTCCGGCGTAAGGTGGACGTGTACACCGCCCTCACCGACGGTGCGGCGGAGGGACTGCGGGTGGTGCTGCGGATCTGCCCCAACCTCATCGCCCTGCTGTCGGCGGTGTACATGCTCCGGGCCTCCGGGGCACTGGACTTCTTCACATCCCTCCTGGCCCCTGTCCTGACGGCCATCGGCATCCCGCCGGAGACCGCACCGCTGCTGCTGATCCGTCCCCTCAGCGGCAGCGGCGCCCTGGCCGCCGCAAGCGAAATCCTGGCGGCGGGCAGGGAGCTGATGGCCGCCTACGGCGTGGACAGCACCGTCGGCCGCACGGCGGCGGTGATGCTGGGCTGCACCGAGACCACCTTCTACACCATCGCTGTCTACTTCGGCGCGGCAGGCGTGCGGAAGATCCGCTACACCGTCCCCGCCGCCCTGACGGCGGACTTCGTTGGCTTTCTGGCGGCGGCATGGTGCGTGCGGCTTTTCTTCTGAAATGTAAACTTTTTCCCAATTTCTTCCCTTTGTCAAGGTTTTAACTTGCCACCGCCGCCCTTTTACGGTATACTAAATGATATCGTTATATTTACCGTGGCGCACCGTTTTCGGCGCGCCACGATCAAACTTGAGAGAAGGAGCGTTACTTTGACCAGTCGTAAAATCATCAACAGTAAACTGAAAGAAGCCGTGGACTCCGTGCTGCCCATCACCCTGATCGTGGCGGTGCTGTGTTTCTTCTTCGTGCCGGTGGGCAGCGGACTGATGCTGGCCTTCCTGGTGGGCGCGGTAATGCTGATCATCGGCATGGGCCTGTTCACCCTGGGCGCGGAGCTGTCCATGACCCAGATGGGCAACCTGGTGGGCGCGAAGATGACCAAGTCCCGCCGCCTGTGGCTCATTCTGGTGCTGGCCTTCGTCCTAGGCGTGGTCATCACCATTGCCGAGCCCGACCTGCAGGTGCTGGCCCAGAACGTGCCGGGCATCGACAAGACTATGCTGATCCTGACGGTGTCGGTGGGCGTGGGCATTTTCCTGACCATCTGCATGCTGCGCATCCTGCTGGGCATCTCCCTGCGGACGCTGCTGCTGGTGTTCTATGCCATCGTGTTCGTGCTGGCCGCCCTGTCCGACCCGGACTTCCTGTCGGTGGCCTTTGACTCCGGCGGCGTCACCACCGGCCCCATGACGGTGCCCTTCATCATGGCCCTGGGTGTCGGCGTCGCCTCCATCCGAAGCGACGAAAAGGCCAAGTCCGACAGCTTCGGCCTGGTGGCGCTGTGCTCCATCGGCCCCATCCTGGCGGTGCTGATCCTGGGCTTCCTGTATCCGGAAAACACCGCCTCCGCCACCGAGACGGTGGTGGACAGCTTCGAGACCACCCTCACCGTGGGCTACAGCTACTTAGAGGAGCTGCCCGTCATGATGGGCGAGGTGGCCATCGCCCTGCTGCCCATCTGCGTATTCTTCCTGCTGTTCCAGGTGTTCTCCCTGCACCTGCGGAAGCTGCCGCTGCTGCGCATCCTCATCGGCGTGGGCTATACCTATGTCGGCCTGGTGCTGTTCCTGACCGGCGTCAATGTGGGCTTCTCCTCCCTGGGTTATGTGCTGGGCGGCGTCATCGTGGACGAGGGTCTGGGCCTTCTGCTGATCCCCCTGGCCACCCTGATGGGCTGGTTCATCATCAACGCCGAGCCTGCCGTCCACGTGCTGAACAAGCAGGTAGAGGAGCTGAGCGCCGGCGCCATCTCCTCCAAGGTCATGGGCATGAGCCTGTCCATCGCCGTGGCCGCCGCCATGGGACTTGCCATGGTGCGGGTGCTGACCGGCATCTCCATCCTGTGGTTCGTGCTGCCGGGCTACATCATCGCCCTGGGTCTCAGCTTCTTTGTCCCCAGCATCTTCACCGCCATCGCCTTCGACTCCGGCGGCGTGGCCTCCGGCCCGCTGACCGCCACCTTCATGCTGCCCTTTGCCATGGGCGCCACGACGGCCCTGGGCGGCAACACCATGACCGACGCCTTCGGCCTTGTGGCGCTGGTGGCCATGATGCCCCTGATCGTGGTACAGGTGATGGGCGCCATCTACGTCATCAAGACCCGCCGCAACAAGGCGCAGGAGTCCGCGCCCGTATTCAGCGACGAGGGCGTCATCGAGCTGTGGGAGGTGGCCTGACATGGAGCTTTACTACTTAATGAGCATAACCGACCGTGACCGGGCGGAGGATATGGCCGCCCTGTACCGGGACGCCGGGCTGAACCTGGTGACCACCATGATGGGCCGGGGCACCGCCACGCCCCAGCAGCTGGCGCTGTATGGCCTGTCCCGGACGGAGAAGGCCGTCACCGGCGCGGTGGTGGGAACCGACACCATGAAGCAGCTGTTCCGCACGGCCAAGCGCAAGCTGTTTATCGACATTCCCGGCAACGGCCTGATGCTGGCCGTGCCCCTGAAAAGCGTCAGCAGCGGCCGGACGCTGGCCTATCTGACAGACGGCGGCAAGGCCGCTACCGGAGGTGTACCGACTATGAACTTTGATTATGAGCTGATCGTGGTGATCCTGAACGAGGGTCACTCCGACATGGTGATGGACGCGGCCCGCAGCGCGGGCGCAGGCGGCGGCACGGTGCTGCACGCCAAGGGCACCGGCGCCATCGGCACCGAGAAATTCTTCGGTGTGACCCTGGCCAACGAGAAGGACGTGATCTACATCGTGGCCAGCGGCAAGGAGAAGGCCGCCATTATGAATGCCATCAATAAGGACGCCGGGCCCTCCACCCCGGCGGGCGCTATCAGCTTCTCCCTGCCCGTCTCCGACGTGGCGGGTCTGCGGAGGCTGGATGACGAATAAAACAAGCTGGCATGAAATCTGACGATTTCATTGTCAAAGAGGCGTGCGTTTCCAAAGTCGTGCGTAGGGGGCG
>USAT01000027.1 GCA_900552725.1 uncultured Eubacteriales bacterium
TCGTGGTCATGGATACGCTGGTGGCTCTGATGGCCGGTCTGTGCGTTATCCCCGGCCGTTTCGCTCTGGATCCCGAGGGCGCTCTGGGCGGCCCGTCCCTGCTGTTCGTCACCATGCAGAACGTGTTCCACAAGATGGGCGCTGTCGGTCCTATCTTCGGCATCCTGTTCTATCTGCTGGTTGTGTTCGCTGCTATCTCTTCCTCCATCTCCCTGCTGGAGGTCGTTGTGGCCCACTTCGTCGACAAGGCTCGTGAGGCCGGTAAGGGCGACAAGCGTAAGACTTACACCCTGATCGCCGCTGTTGCCGTTGGTGTGGGCTGCATTCTGGTCTGCGCCGACTCTCTGGGCAACGCCGGTATCGCACCGTGGCAGCTGCTGGGTCTGGAAAGCTATTCCGGTTGGAATGACTGCTGGCTGGACTTCTGGGATATGCTGTCTGAAGGTATCATGATGCCTCTGGGCGCGCTGCTGATGTCTCTGATGATCGGCTGGGAGATCGGCCCCGAGGTGGTCAAGGAGGAGTGCGAAGCCACTCCCGGCCACAAGATGGGCTCCTACGGCTTCTTCAAGATCTGCGTCAAGGTCATCACCCCGCTGTGCATGCTCTTCATCCTGTACGGTCAGGTGGCCAGCTTCTTCGGCCTGTAAGAGGTTTGTCCTGAAAAGCTGATTTCCGGGACCGCCATCCCGCAGCTCTTCTTACTAAAAAATGTGACAAAAAGGAAACGTCCGCCAACGGCGGACGTTTCCTGTTGCGGCGTTTTGACGGAGGATCGTCCGGATCGTCTCTCCGGACCGGTTTGTTTCGCCGCGATATATACCCATTTTTCTTGTCAAGCGTAAATTTTTTAACGATCTGACGTTTCCTGTAACGAAAAACATATACAGTTTCTGCAAAGAAGTGAAAAAATAGCCTGAAATGGCTTGACAAATTATACAATAAAAGAGCGAAATGACCACCACAACATGTGCATATTTCGTTCACAAAATGTTAAAAACATAAAATCCCATGCAAAAAATTTATCAACATTGCTAATTGCGGAAGGCTTTTGAATCCTGTATACTTTTTTTATACCTCAAATGGAGGAAAAATCATCCATCCGGGGTTCGTTCCGACAGCGTGGCGGCGCTGCGGGATGTTTCCTGTCAATAGACAGGGAAAACATATTTTTTAGTAAGGAGAGAATACAATGGAAGAAAGAAAAGGCTTTGGAACCAATTTTGGTTTCCTGATGGCTGCTGTTGGTTCGGCGGTCGGCTTGGGCAACATCTGGGGCTTCCCCAATAAGATGGGTGCGTCCGGCGGCTTCACGTTCCTTTTGATCTATCTGGTTCTTGCTGTCTGCTGCGGCTTCATCGTCATGGTGGGCGAGCTGGCGCTGGGCCGTAAGACCGGTCACGGTGCTGTGGGCGCCTACAAGGTGCTCAGCAAGAAGTTCAGCTGGATGGGCTGGCTGGGCATCCTGTCCGCGTTCTTCATCCTGTTCTTCTACTGCGCGCTGGGCGGCTACTGCATCAAGTACACCGTCCTGAACGTGGGCGACCTGTTCGGCGCCGGCTTCGGCTCCAACGGCATGAACGGTGCCGAGATCTTCGGCGCCTTCATGGGCAACCCTGTCGAGGCCATTATCTATGGCCTGATCTTCGTGGCCCTGACCATGATCATCGTTATGGGCGGTATCGGCGGCGGTATCGAAAAGGTCTGCTCCATCGGCATGCCCGCCCTGTTTGTGGCCCTGCTGATCTGCATCATCCGCGCCTGCACCCTGCCCGGCGCTGTGGACGGCCTGAAGTACATGTTTATCCCCGGCTGGTCCGTGGCCAACGGCGTTATTGCCGAGGCACCCAGCTTCTTTGAAGTTCTTTCCACAGCCGGTGGCCAGATGTTCTTCTCCCTGTCTCTGGGTATGGGCGCCATGATCACCTACGGCTCCTACCTGGATAAGAAGGAGAATCTGGAAAAGAACGCCATCCTCATCGTGGTCATGGATACCCTGGTGGCCCTGATGGCCGGTTTGTGCGTGATCCCCGGCCGCTTCGCTCTGGATCCCGAGGGCGCGCTGGGAGGTCCGTCCCTGCTGTTCATCACCATGCAGAACGTGTTCCACAACATGGGCGCTGTTGGCCCCATCTTCGGCATCCTGTTCTATCTGCTGGTGGTCTTTGCCGCTATTTCCTCCTCCATCTCCCTGCTGGAGGTCATCGTGGCCCACTTCGTGGATAAGGCCCGTGCCGAGGGTAAGGGCGACAAGCGTAAGCCCTACAGCCTGATCGCCGCCGCACTGGTCGGCCTTGGCTGCATCCTGGTGTGCGCCGACTGCTTGGGCGGTGCCGGCATCGCACCGGCAGACCTGCTGGGCATCGAGAATCCCCAGACCTGGGCCGCCGACTGGCTGGACTTCTGGGATATGCTGTCTGAGGGCATCATGATGCCTCTGGGTGCGCTGCTGATGTCCCTGATGATCGGCTGGGAGATCGGTCCCGAGGTCGTCAAGGAAGAGGCGGAGCAGCAGGGCAACAAGCTGGTCAGCTATGGCTTCTTCAAGATCTGCGTCAAGGTCATCACCCCCCTGTGCATGCTGCTGATCCTGTACGGCCAGCTCCAGTCCTTCTTCAACTTCTAAAAATTCAGGAAGCCTGAGAAAAATTTTACATCCCAAAGACGCCGGAGCGCCCGCTCCGGCGTCTTTTCTGCGTCTTTTCCTCCTCCGGACATGCAAAATGGCTTCTTTTCCACGAGAATATGAACAATTTGTGAAATCAGTCAAACTTCTTGTTAAAAACTTGTTAAAAGAACTGAAAAAGCGTCAAGAACTTGACAATGGTGTTAAGAACCTATAAAATGAGAGAACCATAAATCATGAGGAGGTAAATCTCATAATGGAAAAGAAGAGCACCAAAATTGCGTATTTTGTAGCGCTGGGTGTCTTTGTCGTGCTGCTGGTCATTCTCGGCATCACCTTCAAGGGCGCTCCCCTGCCTACGCTGGAAGTTGACGGCGAGATGATTGAGGCCACCACGCCCTTCGCCGGTACCTTCTGGTCTCTGCTGCCCCCCATCGTCGCCATCGTGCTGGCCCTGATCAGCAAGGAAGTGTACTCTTCCCTGTTCCTGGGCTGCCTGGTGGGTGCGCTGCTGGTCAGCAACTTCCACCCCTGGGAGACTGTTGTTCAGCTGGTCGAGGGTGACAACGGTATCGTCACCACCGTTTCCGATTCCGGCAACATTGCCATCATCGTGTTCCTTGTTGTTCTGGGTATCATGGTGGATCTGATGAACAAGACCGGCGGCTCCGAGGCCTTCGGCCGTTGGGCCAAGAAGGCCGTTAAGACCCGCGCCGGTGCGCAGCTGATGACCATGCTGCTGGGCGTGCTGATCTTCATCGACGACTATTTCAACTGCCTGACCGTGGGTGCTGTTATGCGTCCCGTCACCGAGTCCCACAAGATCTCCCGCGCCAAGCTGGCCTACGTCATCGACTCCACCGCCGCTCCCGTCTGCATGATCGCGCCCGTGTCCTCCTGGGCTGCCGCCGTTTCCGGCTACGTTAACTCCGAGTCTGTCAGCGGCATCCAGATGTTTATTCGTCAGATTCCCTGGAACTATTACTGCCTGCTGACCCTGGTCATGATCGTGGTCATCTCTCTGCTGAACATTGACTTCGGCCCCATGCTGACCCACGAGTACAACGCCCAGGTCAAGGACGACCTGTTCACCACTCCCGAGCGTCCCTTTGCCGGCGCTGACGATTATGAGACCGGCACTAAGGGCAAGTCCTCCGTTCTGGACCTGCTGCTGCCCGTTATCGTGCTGATCGCCACCTGCATCGTCGGCCTGATCTACACTGGCGGCTATTATGATGGTGAGAGCGAGTACTTCCATGACTTCATGGGTGCGTTCTCCAACGCTTCCTCCGGTGCCGGTCTGGCTATCGGCTCCATGATCGCTCTGGTGTTCACCTTCATCTACTTCTGGCTGCGCGGCTCCATCGGCTTTGAGAAGTCCTTCGAGTCCGTTCCCAACGGCTTCATCCAGATGATCTCCCCCATCCTGATCCTGACCTTCGCGTGGACCCTGTGCGGTCTGACCCGTTACGGTATGTACTCCGCTAACTTCGTGGTCAACGCCATGGCTGGTGCCGGCGAGCTGGCCAAGTTCCTGCCCGCCGTGATCTTCATCATCGGCGCCGCCATCGGCTTCGCCACCGGTACCTCTTGGGGTACCATCGGCATCATGGCCCCCATCGTTGTTCAGGTCTTCGACTACAACACCCAGCCCATCCTGTGCACCATCGGTCTGGCGGCTGCCTGCTCCGGCGGCGTTATGGGCGACCACTGCTCCCCCATCTCCGACACCACCATCATGGCTTCCGCTGGTGCCCACTGCTTCCACCTGAACCATGTGTTCACCCAGATGCCCTATGCCCTGACCGTTTCCGGTGTGGCCTTCGTCAGCTTCATCCTGGCCGGTCTGATCCAGAACGTGGTGATTTGCCTGATCATCGCCTGCGTCCTGATGGTCGCTACCCTGCTGGTCATCAAGGCTATCGTCAGCAAGAAGCACGCCGGTATCTTCGAGGAAATGGCCGAGGCCAACAAGGCTCTGGCTTCCAAGTAAGTTGATGCCAAATAAATAATACGCAAAAAAGAAAGCCCGCAAGGGCTTTCTTTTTTTGCTCCATCACAGGGCACGATTCTGTCGAGGAAATGCGGAAATTGACGAAAAACCAAAAATGCAAGAGAAAAAGACAGAGAGAACGACTTTAAAAACGTGGGACAAAACGGCCCGAAATGCCGTTAAAGAACTGGGAAGAAAAGTTGCGTAGATTAACGGATTTATTATAAATACAATGAAAAGAAAACTGGATAAGTGATAAAGCGGTGCAAAAACGGCTCAAAATTGGAGAAAAGGGAGAAAGTGGGATTCATAATTTGTTCAAAATTACCCGCTCTCGTGATTGCTGAAATATTGACAATCCCACGGAAACAAGTTAAGATGGGGGCACCATAAATCATGAGGAGGTAAATCTCATAATGGAAAAGAAAAGCACAAAGATAGCGTATTTCGTTGCGCTGGGCATCTTTATCGTGCTGCTGGTCATTCTCGGCATCACCTTCAAGGGCGTTCCCCTGCCTACGCTGGAAGTTGATGGCGAGATGATCGAGGCCACCACTCCCTTCGCCGGCACCTTCTGGTCCCTGCTGCCCCCCATCGTTGCCATCGTGCTGGCCCTGATTTCTAAGGAAGTGTATTCCTCTCTGTTCCTGGGCTGCCTGGTTGGCGCACTGCTGGTCAGCAACTTCCACCCTTGGGAGACTGTTGTTCAGCTGGTCGAGGGTGACAACGGCATCGTCACCACTGTGGCTGACGGCGGCAACATTGCCATTGTGATGTTCCTGGTCATTCTGGGCATCATGGTGGACCTGATGAACAAGGCCGGCGGCTCCGAGGCGTTCGGCCGTTGGGCCAAGAAGGCCGTTAAGTCCCGCGCCGGCGCGCAGCTGATGACCATGCTGCTGGGCGTGCTGATCTTCATTGACGACTATTTCAACTGCCTGACCGTGGGCGCTGTGATGCGTCCCGTCACCGAGAGCCATCACATCTCCCGCGCCAAGCTGGCTTACGTCATTGACGCTACCGCCGCTCCCGTCTGCATGATCGCGCCCGTGTCCTCCTGGGCCGCTGCCGTTTCCGGCTACGTCAATTCCGAGTCCGTCAGCGGTATTGAAATGTTCATCAAGCAGATCCCCTGGAACTACTACTGCCTGCTGACCCTGCTGATGATCGTGGTTATCTCCCTGCTGAACATCGACTTCGGCTCCATGCTGACCCACGAGTACAACGCCCAGGTCAAGGGCGACCTGTTCACCACTCCCGAGCGCCCCTTCGAGGGTGCTGACGATTACGAGACCGGCTCCAAGGGCAAGTCCTCCGTTCTGGACCTGCTGCTGCCCGTTATCGTGCTGATCATCACCTGCATCGTCGGCCTGATCTACACCGGCGGCTACTATGATACCGAGAGCGGCAACTACCACGCTTTCATGAATGCCTTCTCCGATGCGTCCTCCGGTCAGGGCCTGGCCATCGGCTCCATGATCGCGCTGGTGTTCACCTTTGTGTACTTCTGGCTGCGGGGCTCCATCGGCTTTGAAAAGTCCTTCGAGTGCGTGCCTCAGGGCTTTATCCAGATGATCGCGCCTATCCTGATCCTGACCTTCGCATGGACTCTGTGCGGCCTGACCCGTTTCGGCATGTACTCCGCCAATTTCGTTACCAACGCCATGGCCGGTGCGGGCGAGCTAAAGATCTACCTGCCTGCCGTGATCTTCATCATCGGCTGCGCCATCGGCTTTGCCACCGGCACCTCCTGGGGCACCATCGGCATTATGGCCCCCATCGTTGTCTCCGTGTTCAACTATGATGTGGAGCCTACCCTGTGCACCATCGGTCTGGCGGCTGCCTGCTCCGGCGGCGTTATGGGCGACCACTGCTCCCCCATCTCCGACACCACCATCATGGCTTCCGCTGGTGCCCACTGCTTCCACCTGAACCATGTGTTCACCCAGATGCCCTATGCCCTGACCGTTTCCGGTGTGGCCTTCGTCAGCTTCATCCTGGCCGGTCTGATCCAGAACGTGGTCATCAACCTGATCCTCGCCTGCGTCCTGATGGTCGGCACCCTGCTGGTGATCAAGGCGATCGTTGCCAAGAAGCACGCCGGTATCTTCGAGGAAATGGCTGAGGCCAACAAGGCTTTGGCACACCAGAAGTAAGCGTGTTCTGAAACGTACTGATACTTCCAACAAAAGAAAGACCACAGCGGGTGCATGCCCGCTGTGGTCTTTTTTGCGTAAAAGCTGAATTCTGTAGGGGCGGACGACCCTGTCCGCCCAAACGGTAAACGCGGCATTTTCGGTTGGGCCGATATCACAAGGGGACTTGTTTCGCTGCGCTTCACAGCGCTCGTCATCGGCCTCTGCGTACTGAATTTCGTAGGGGGCGGCGTCCCCGACGCCCCGCGTATGAACCTCCACGCTTCTTGTGTATTTTGTAGGGCGGCATGACTACATGCCGCCGCACGACAACGCACTATGCCGTTGGCGGCGGGGTGAGGTCACCCCGCCCTACATCCTGTGCATCGAACAGCCATAAGCAAAAATAAAAGGAGCGGGAACAATTCCCGCCCCTGATGCGTCTCTATATTACGAAACCTTTATACCTCGATGCCGTACTTCTCAAACCGGGGGATCAGACCGTACCGGGGATGGGGATCGCCGTCGTCGGGGATCTGGGCCAGATCGTAGCCGGGATAGTCGTTGCCCTCGATGATGGCGGGGCCCTTCTCCGTCATGCAGATGTCCCAGCCCACATAGTGGAACTCCGGATACATCAGCGCCGCCTTCAGGGCCAGCGCCTTGACCTCCTCATGCATGGGCATCTGATAGCCCTTCAGCTCGATGCCGGTGGTGGGATGGCGGTCGTACTTCTTCAGCTCCTCGTCGTGGCCCTGACCGGCGATCTTGCCGGTGTCCAGATCGAACCGCATGGTGATGCCGCCCCGGCCCATGTTGTCAAAGGCCATGCCGCCGGTGCCCGCCTTGCAGGCGGCGTAGATCACCAGCGGCTCGCCGTCCTTCACGAAGGTGGCCACGCGGATGCAGTTGATGGAATCGGGATGCAGCGCCGCCGCCTGGGGATGCTGGCGGATGACCTCCTCGCAGATGCCGAACCGCTTCTCCGGCTGCTTCATGTAGGCCCACATGGCCTCCAGATCGGCGAAATCCTTCTTGTACAGCTTCTCGATACCGCTGCCGCAGTCACCGTCGATGGGCTTGACGATCACGGCGTCCTTGTCCGCCATGAACGCCTTGAACTGCTCAAAATCTGCCTTGAACAGATTCAGCGCCTCGCGGCCCATCAGGGGCCGGAACTTCTCAAAAAAGGCGTTCTTGTCGTTGAAAATGGCGGCGTCGGTGCGGTTATTCACCCGCTTGACGAAGGCGGCGGAGCGCACCCGGGTCAAATAGGTGGCCCGCTCATCGTCGCTCAGGTCGTAAAACTCAAACATCATATAGTCCGTGGGGCCTGCGCCGTAGCGCTTGGCGCACCGCAGCATGTCGGTAAACAGCGCTGCCGTGGGCTTGCCGCAGATGGCGTGTGCCTTTCCGGCGGTCTCCCAGACCCGGCGCAGCGGCACGCTCTTGGCCGCCTGACGGATAGAACTCAGTTTCATAAAGGCAGATCATCCTTTCATAACAGGTGCTTATCATTATACCTGTTTCTTTGGAAAAGAAAAGCCCCCACAGCCAAATTTCCGCCCCGTACCCATGAAAAAAATGAAACCCAGCCATAACGGGAGGAAATTTTTCTGAAAAAATTGTCCCGCCCCCTTGACAGGTGTACCACATCATGGTATAAGTGTATTAACACGCTTAATACACTACACTCGGGAGGAGTGACACTATGATCCATCTGGACTATCGGGACAGCCGCCCCATCTATGAGCAGGTAAAGGACAGCCTGCGCCGTTTGATGGTCACCGGTGTCTTGGCGCCCGGCGACAAGCTGCCGTCGGTGCGGTCCATGGCCTCGCAGCTATCCATCAACCCCAACACCATCCAGCGGGCCTATGCCGAGCTGGAATCAGAGGGCTATGTGGTGTCCGTCACCGGGAAAGGCAGCTTTGTGGCGGAGGGCGACACCCAGAACGCTGCCCGCAAGGCGGAGCTCACCGGTAAGCTGAAGCCCATCTTGGAGGAGCTGCGGAGCCTGGGCATGACCCACGAAGAGCTCATGCAGCTCTGGGAAGGAGAGAAGAAGTAATGTTAGAAGCAAAAAACGTCGTCAAGAGCTTTGACGGCTTCCGCGCGCTGGACGACGCCAGCCTGACCGTCCCCAAGGGCGCGGTGTACGGCCTGGTGGGCCCCAACGGCGCGGGCAAATCCACCATCATCCGCCATTTTACCGGCGTCTACCGCCCGGACAGCGGCGCCCTGACTTTGGAGGGCCAGCCCATCTACGAAAACCCCGCCGTCAAGCGCCGCATCTGCGTGATCCCCGACGACTGGTTCTATTTCTCCCAGTGGTCCATCCGGGAGATGGCCCGCCTCTATAAGGGCATGTACCCCACCTTCAGCCAGGAGCGCTACGACAAGATGCACGAGGTGTTCCCCCTGGACGACCGCCAGATGATCCGCCGCATGAGCAAGGGTATGCAGAAGCAGGCGGCCTTCTGGATCACCATGAGCTGCATGCCCGAGTACCTGATCCTGGATGAGCCGGTGGACGGCCTGGACCCCGTCATGCGCCGCCAGGTGTGGTCGCTGCTGCTGGGCGACGTGGCCGAGCGGGGCACCACCGTGCTGGTGTCCAGCCACAACCTCCGCGAGCTGGAGGACGTGTGCGACCATGTGGGCATCATGAACAAGGGCAAGGTGCTCTTAGAGCGCAGCCTCAGCGACCTGCAGGACAACACTGTGAAGCTGCAGGTGGCCTTCGGCGGCGACGAGCCGGAGATGCCCGCCGACCTGAACGTCCTGCATCATGAGAAGATCGGCCGCGTACACACCTACATCGTCCGCGGCAATCAGAACGACATTCTGGCCCAGGTGTCGGCCCTCCAGCCCATTCTGCTGGAGGCCATCCCCCTGACGCTGGAGGAGATCTTTATTTACGAGTTGGGAGGTGCCGATTATGCGGTCCATGATATCGTCCTCTGAGCGCGCCCTGGCCCGCTCCGACTTCCGGCGCTTCTGGCCGCTGCTGTTCGGCTATGCCGTGCTGTGGCTGTGCGCCCTGCCCCTGTCTCTGTGGAGCCGCCACGACTACCTCAGTTCCCGCCGCCCCATGGAGGCCATGGCCAGCGTCAGCAACTACTTCTATAACGCCTCCCGTGCGTCCATCTACGTCTCCGCCTTCTTCGCGGTGCTGCTGGCCATGGCGCTGTTCGCCTACCTGATGAACAGCCGCAGCGTGGGCCTGATGCATTCTCTGCCCATCACCCGGGGCCGCCAGTTCGCCACCCACTTCGCCGTGGGCGTCGTCATGTTCACAGCGGTGCACCTGGCCACGGCCCTGCTGACCCTGCCGGTGCAGGCGGCGCTGGGCGCCGTCAACATGCGGGGTACCTGGGAATGGTTCGCCGCGGCGGAGCTCACCAGCCTCTTCTTCTTCGCGCTGGCCACGCTGTGCGCCCTGATCACCGGCTGGCTGCTGGCCGTCCCCGTGATCTACACCGGCATCAACTTCCTGTTCGGCGCCTTTTATCTGCTGATTTCCACCATGACCCAGATGTTCTACTGGGGCTATGAGAGCAACGGATGGCCCGCCTGGGTGAGCTGGCTGACCCCTCTGGTGCGGCTGTACAATGTCGCCGCAGCCGCCGGCCCGGATGATATCGTCCTTTACGGCATGGAAAACGGCACCAACTACTATGTCAACTATCTGCCCGCCCGCTTCTGGAATGCGATGCTGATCTATACCGTGGCGGCGGTGCTCTTTATCGGGATCGCGGGGCTCTTCTGCCGCGCCCGCCACAGCGAGACCGCCGGTGACGCTATCGTGTTCCCCTGGCTGCGTCCCGTGGTGCTGTACGTCATCTCGCTGGCCGGCGGCATGGGTCTGGGCATCCTGCTGTGGTATCTGGTGTCCTACGGCGAGAGCATCTATGTCATGCTGCTGTGCCAGATCGTGGCCGGTCTCATCGTCTATTTCGGCGTCCAGATGCTGCTGCACAAGTCCTTCAAGGTGTTCAACCACCGGGGCTGGCTGGGCGCGGCCGCGCTGGCGGCAGCTCTGGTGATCATCAGCCTGGTGATCCGCTTCGACGCCTTCGGCGCACAGAAGTACGTTCCCGACGTGAACCAGATCGAAAGCGCCCAGATCAACACCTACGCCTACGACGATGTCCCCAGCGTCCGCGGTCTGAAGGATCCTCAGGGTCTGGAAAAGCTCACCGCTCTTCACAAGGCGATCCTGGAGCAGGGCTGCCCCACCAGCCAGGAGATCGATCAGATCAACAGCGTCCCCACCAGTGAATACAGCGGTGATCAGGACTACTTTACCTTCTCCATCACCTATACGCTCAAGGATGGAAGCACGATCCGCCGCAGCTACAGCCAGATCGTCCGCCGCGGCACGCCCCTGTACGAGGCCGCCAACGCCTTCTATAACGATCCGGCGGTGCGTCAGGTCAGCTATGATGACAACTATCTTGATGCGGAGATCGAGTCCTCTGCCATCACCGGCGGCTGGTTCAACAACTACAAGCAGGACGGCGGCTCCGCGGAGCTGACCGGCACCCAGGCCCGCCAGCTGTACGCCGCCGTCCAGCGCTACTACGAGACGGGCCGTCAGAAGACGATAGACGTTCTGGATGCCGCCAAGGCTGACCGGCAATATGCCTGCTTCTATCTGGAGATCCTCTACCGTGACGATACCGTCGCCGCCACCGTCTCCGGCAATGGGGCGGAGGCCGCAAAGGATGATTGCAGCTGGGGCATTGACAACCTCCCCGCCGACTGCACCGAGGTGCTCGACCTGCTGGTGTCCTTCGGCCTGGCGGAGAACACCGCCGAGCTGCTGTACGACTAAACGCCGAGGTTCGGTGCACCTTCCGTAGGGCGGGGTGACCACACCCCGCCGCCCGCTAACCGCCGCACTTCGGTATACCCTTCGTAGGGGGCGATGCCCACGCAGTGGAGCGAAGCGGAACAAGTACCCTTGGGGTGCATCGGCCCGCCCGCTAACCACCGCATTTCGATATACCATCTGTAGGGGGCGGCGTCCTCGACGCCCCGTCGATGAACGCAGATGCCATGATAAACCGTGCGGGCCGTCGAGGACGCCGGCCCCTACACACCCCATCGCCGCACCCTGCCCGGTGAACAATGCCGTTTGCGTCATACGGCGGCGCGATGAGGGCATCGCGCCCTACACAATCACCAGAGGGCTGCCCTCTCCCCCACCCCCTACCGCGGCGCTGACGACGCACCGCGTATCACAACCACATACACCCGATGGGATGGGCAAAATGCCCACCCCGCCGCGAAGCGCACCCATTTTGCCCGCTTCGCCCACGAAAAGCTGCTGTCCATCGCTGCGTAGGGGCGACCCTTGCGGTCGCCCGCCGCCGATGACAAAACGAGTAGCCGCGGCACAAAGGAGGCCGTATCCCATGACTACCTTACAGATCATCAATCTCGCCATCATGCTGGCGTTTTTCCTCTGCTATTCCTACCAGTTCTTCTATATCCCCGTGGCCTGGTTCAAAAAGGACGCCCCCCACCGCGAGCCGGTGATGCACCGCATCGCCGTGCTGATCGCCGCCCGCAACGAGCAGGCCGTCATCGGCAACCTGATCGACAGCATCCGGGACCAGGACTACCCCGCCGATAAGGTGGATATCTTCGTGGTGGCCGACAACTGCACCGATCTCACCGGCAGCGTGGCCGGTGCCCACGGGGCCAACGTCTACTTCCGCAATGACACCACCCAGGTGGGCAAGGGCTACGCTCTCCAGTATCTCCTCCACTGCATCGAGGATGACTACGCCCCCTATGACGCCTATCTGGTGCTGGACGCCGATAATATCCTGTCTCCCAACTATATCACCGAGATCAACAAGACCTTCTCCGACGGCTATGAGATCGTCACCAGCTACCGCAACTCCAAGAACTACGGCGACAACTGGATCAGCGCCGGATACGCCCTCTGGTTCCTGCGGGAGAGCCGCTACCTCAACGGGGCCCGCTGCCGTCTGGGCAGCTCCTGTGCCGTCAGCGGCACCGGCTTCCTCTTCTCCCGCCGCATCCTCAACAAGTGCGGCGGCTGGAACTTCTTCCTGCTGACCGAGGATATCCAGTTCACGATCGCCAACGTCATCCGGGGCGAAAAGGTGGGCTATTGCCCCACCGCCGTGCTGTATGACGAGCAGCCCACCACCTTCCGCCAGTCCTTCCGCCAGCGGCTCCGCTGGTCCCGTGGCTATCTCCAGGTGTTCGGCCGGTACGGTGTCTCCCTGTTCCGTGGCATCTTCCGGGGCAGCTTCTCCTGCTTTGATATGACCATGAACATCATGCCCGCCGCGGTGCTGTCCGGCGCGTCCATCGCGGTGAACCTGGGCGCCGCCGTCTATAACTGCGTCAACGGCGGCGACTGGACGGTGCTGGCCGCCTGCCTGCTGCAGAGCTTCCTGAGCCTGTATCTCACCGTGTTCATTCTGGGCGTCATCACCACCGTCACCGAGTGGGACAATATCTATTGCTCCGCCACCAAGAAGGTCTGGTACGCCATCACCTTCCCGGTGTTCATGTTCACCTATATCCCCATCGTCATTGTCTCCCTGTTCCATAACCCTGCCTGGCAGCCCATCCACCACAGCCGCAGCGTGGATCTCCACCAGATCTGCGCCGGCAAGTAGGGGCGACCCCTGCGGTCGTCCGCTGCCAAAGGGGCGGCGGGTCTCACACTGCCCGCCGCCCTGAAGCGCAGACAGTGTTAAACCCTTCGTAGGGGGCGGCGTCCTCGACGCCCCGGCCCCCTCTGGGAGGGGGAGAGAGCCGTGCGCTGCCAGTGGCAGATGAAGCACGGCGAACGAGTGGCAGCGGTCAAAATTTCGGCGGCTTTAATGCTGCAGCGAAATTTTGGGTACCGCAACAGGAGCTGTCAGCGAAGCTGACTGAGGGAGAGAACAAAAACTCAAAATTACTTCTGCATCGTGACCGCAGCTGCCCGCAGCAATGGCGGGCGGGGCAGACCCCCGCCCCTGCACACCAATGCCCGGGGATTATTCTTCAAAAACCGACCGCTTTCGGCGCGGCTGCTTTTTTTGCGCCATTTTTGCACCGATACCCCCTGCTTATGTACCAATAAAGGACGGTAATGTACCAATAAAAATGCATATGCATCCAAATGAAGGAGTACAAATATGAATATATTGCAAGTCAGCGACCTGCGAAAGGTCTATACCACCCGCTTCGGCGGTCAGTCTGTGGAGGCGCTCCGCGCCGTCACCTTTGATGTGGAGCAGGGCGAATATGTCGCCGTCATGGGCGAGTCCGGCTCCGGCAAAACCACGCTGCTGAACATTCTGGCGGCCCTGGATAAGCCCACCTCCGGCCAGGTGCTGCTGGAGGGGAAGGACATCGGCAAGGTGAAGGATGCCGACATGGCGGCCTTCCGCCGGGATCACCTGGGCTTCGTGTTCCAGGATTTCAACCTGCTGGACACCTTTACCCTAGAGGACAACATCTACCTGCCCCTGGTGCTGGCCGGGAAGAAATACCCGGAGATGCACCGCCGCCTGATGCCTTTGGCACGGCAGCTGGGCATCGAAACGCTGCTGAAAAAGTATCCCTATGAGGTGTCCGGCGGCCAGAAGCAGCGCGCCGCCGTGGCCCGCGCCATGATCACCGGTCCCCGCATCCTGCTGGCCGACGAGCCCACCGGCGCACTGGACTCCAAGTCCACCGACGAGCTGCTGGATCTGTTCGCCGCGCTGCACCAGTCCGGCCAGACCATCCTGATGGTGACCCACTCCGTCAAGGCCGCCAGCCGCGCCGGGCGGGTGCTGTTCCTGAAGGACGGCCAGGTGTTCCATGAGCTCCACCGCACCGGCGACACCGACACCCAGTTCTACCAGCGGATCTCCGGCGCGCTGACGGCGCTGACCACAGGCGGTGATGCCCAATGAGCCTCTATATCCGTCTGGCCTGGGCCGGTATCCGCAAGAACGGAAAGCTGTATCTGCCGTATCTGCTGACCTGCGTGGGCATGGTGACCATGTACTATATGATGAGCGAGCTGTGTGACAGCGACCTGCTGCGCTATATGAAGGGCGGCGGCGCGTCTCACATCATTCTGGGACTGGGCTCCTGGGTGATCGCCGTGTTCTCGGCGCTGTTTCTCTACTATACCAACTCCTTTCTGATCCGGCGGCGGCAGCGGGAATTCGGCCTGTACCATGTGCTGGGCCTGGGCAAGCGGCACCTGGCGCTGCTGTGCGCCATTGAGACGGTGATGACCGCCGTCATCGCGCTGGTGGTGGGCACCGGCATCGGTGTGGGGCTGTCCTTCGCCGTGGAGCTGGGGCTGCGTTCCTCCGTGGAGGCGGAGGTGGCCTTTGCCTTTGCGGTAAAGCCCGCCATCGTGGCACAGACAGTGGTGATCTATCTGGCCATCTTCCTGCTGATTCTGCTGAGCTCCGTGGTGAAGGTGGGCCGCAGCACCGCCGTGTCCCTGCTGCGCAGCGAGAGCCACGGCGAAAAGCCCCCCAAGGGCAATCTGTTTGTGGCCATATTGGGCGCGGTGCTGCTGGCGGTGGCCTATATTATGGCGATATCCATTCAGGAGCCGCTGAAGGCCATGGCGCTGTTCTTTGTGGCGGTGATTCTGGTGATCCTGGCCACCTATCTGCTGTTCATCGCGGGCAGCGTGGCGTTGTGCCGGATGCTGCAGAAAAACCGGGATTACTACTATCAGCCCCGGCACTTTGTGTCCGTGTCCTCCATGGCCTACCGCATGAAGCGCAACGGCGCGGGCCTGGCCTCCATCTGCGTCCTGGCCACCATGGTGCTGGTGATGCTGTCCTCCTCCGCCTGCCTGTACTTCGGCGCGGAGGACAGCCTGAACGCCACCTATCCCAACGAATTTGAGCTGACGGTGTGGGTGGATGACAGCGCGGAGCTGCCCGCGCTGGAGGCGGCACTGAACCGGGCGGGTGCGCCCTACGGCGTGAACATTTGGGAAAAGGGCACGGTGACCCAGGACGGCGAGATCATCTGGAGCGCCGCCTTTGACACCGGGCTCTCCCGGGAGCAGCAGCTGGCCATGGGCCACGCCGTTGGGGACGCTCTGAGCAGCACGGGCGCCACATGGGGTTACTCCTACACGTTTCGGGCGGAGGCCGCCGACGATTTCTACGGTACCTACGGGAGCCTGTTCTTCATCGGCATCGTGCTGAGCGTCATGTTTATCTGCGCGGCGGTGCTGATCATCTACTATAAGCAGCTGTGCGAGGGCTATGAGGATCAGCCCCGGTTTGCCATCATGCAGAAGGTGGGCATGACGGCGGCGGACATCCGCCGCAGCGTCAACTCCCAGCTACTGACGGGGTTCTTCCTGCCGTTGGCGGGCGCGGCGCTGCACATGGCCTTCGCCTTCCCCATGATCCGGCGGATGCTGCTGCTCTTTGAGCTGCACAACACGGGCCTGTTCGTGGCCACGGTGCTCATCAGCTTCGCGGTGCTGGCGGCAGTGTACACGCTGGTGTACAAGGCCACCTCCAACGCCTACTATCGGATCGTGAAGAACAGTGTGTAAGATAAAAAAGCGCCTTGACCGAACGGTCAAGGGGCTTTTTACAGCGGCGGATTTGCCCCGCCGCTGTGTGTTTTGGCAGACTGCCGCTTTATCCCCGGATCTCGATGGCGCCGGTGGGACAGCTGTCGGCGGCCTCCTGGGCCGTCAGACGGCAGTCCTCCGGCACGGGCTCGGTGATGGCGTGGGCGGGCGCGCCGTCGTCCAGCGAGAATACCTCCGGACAGATGCTGGGACACAGGCCGCACTGGATACAGGCCTTCTGATTGACATTTGCGTACATAGCAGCACACTCCTTTATCAAGTATGGAATGGCTGCATTATGCCCGCCGGGGCGGAATATTATTCCGGGAAAACGGAGGGCGTGCCCTTCCAGAAGGCCAGCGTCTCCGCCAGATCCCGCTCGTCGGCGAACAGGGACAGCGCCTTGGCCACGGCGATGGCGAAATCCACATAGGCGTTGGCCCGGGCGGTGATCACCGGCCCATCCGCCACCAGATCCTCCGGCCGGGAGTGGGGGGAGGCGGCACCTTCCAGCACACCGGCCATCTCCAGCACGTCCACACCGGCGCAGATCCCGGCCATGACCGTCCCCTGCCGCCGCAGCCGGCCCAGCAGCGCCAGCACCTCCGGCGTGGCCGCCCGGTGGGCAAAGGCCACGGTAAAGCCGCCGGGCACCACTATGCAGCGGATGTCGCCCTCCGCCGCGTCGCCCAGGGCACCGTCGGGCGTTACCCGGATGCCCTCCGCCGAGGTGATGGCCGCGCCGTCCGGGGACAGCAGCACCGCGTCGCACCCGGCGCACCGCATGAAGTAGCGCAGCACCATCAGCTCATACAGGCAGCACTGGTCGTAAACGAAAAAGATGTCTTTCATAAAAATACCTCCTTACTCCGGCAGGGGCAGGCCGTGCATCATCACCCGGCCAAAGCAGGTGAGGCTGCGGCCGCTGCCCCGGTGGAACACCACGTCCATATCGGCGCGTTTCCGGTTCAGGGAGAAGAGATACACCATGCCCAGCGGGTCGCGGTAGTACTGCTTGCACAGCATGTCGCCGTCCACGCAGAAGATACCCACGTCGCCGTTTTGCAGCGGGTCGTGGTTCACATAGACCACCGATCCGTCAGAGATCCACGGGGCCATGGAGTCGCCCTGGATCCGTACCGCCAGCTCCGCCCCGGCAGGCACGTCGCCGGTGACGGGGATCAGGTCATAGTCCTCCTGGAACACCGGCGCGGCAAAGCCCGCGGCGGCAGGGGAGGCGTATAGGGGGATGGTGCGGACGCTGTCCGACGGCGCGTCCTGCTGCCATGCCTCCTGCATTTCCGCCAGACCGTCCAGCACAGCGTGCACCATCTGCCGCCCCGGCAGGGGCAGACCCCGGTACTTCTCCACCATCCGCCGCTCCTCGTCCGAGTAGACGAAGGTGTGGCGGAACGTGTCCCGGTACAGGTAGTTGGGATCCACCTGAAGGGCGTCAAACAGCCGCAGCAGCACGTCCTCCTTGGGGGTGCTGACGCCGGTCTCGTAGTTGCCGATGGCGCTGCGGCTGACGCCCAGCTTCTCCGCCAGGGTGTCCCGGCTCATACCCAGCTCTTCCCGCCGCCTGCGCAGCTGCTCACCAAAGCTCATAGAATCCCTCCGAAACAAGAATCTTGTTTTCTTAATCCTATTTTACCGGCATTGCCGGGATATGTCAAGGAGAAAAAACAAGAAACTTGTTAAAATGGGCTTGACATAACAAGAATCTTGTGATATTGTAGAGGTGATCACAAGATTCTTGTGCGCGCAAGAGGAGGAAATGGGGGGGAGGGGAAAAAAGAAAACCGCCCGGAGGCGGTCGTGGTCAGCGGCTCTTGGCGGTATTCAGCGAGGCGATGAGGAGACGCTTGATTTCCTCAGCCAGAGAGAGGAGGGAATCAAAATCGTATTCTATCAAGTGGGTGCGTTTCAGCAGAGTGAGCCAGTAAATGCTCTCACCCGTTTCCTTCAATGCAATATGCAGCTTAGAGATAAAATCAGCTTTGCTGTTTCCGTAGATTGCCTCATTAATGTTGGCACCGATGGAGGTGGCAGAGCGAAGAAGTTGTTTGGCGATGGTGGTGTCTTTTTTTGCTTTAGAAAATACCTCATAAAACAGGACGATCTGCGTTGCGAAGTCCAGAGATTTCTCTAAAAGAGGGCTGGCCATTATGAATCACCTCAAAATAAGTATATCAGAAAGACAACTGTACTTCAATGCCAACGTTTTTCACTTTTCTCTCTTATCTTTTCACTGGAAAAAGTCGCAGCAGGAAGAGAAAAGAGAAGAGAGAAGAACGAAGAGAGAAAAGGACAAAAAGAAAAAGCCACACTTTGTGCGACTTTTTCTTTTTGGTGGGGGATGGTGGATTCGAACCACCGAAGGCGTTGCCAGCAGATTTACAGTCTGTCCCCTTTGGCCACTCGGGAAATCCCCCATATGAAATTGGAGCTGGTGGACGGATTCGAACCCCCGACCTGCTGATTACAAATCAGCTGCTCTGCCAGCTGAGCTACACCAGCATGCTACCAGCGAAGATTATATTAGCAGAAGTCACTTTATTTGTCAACAAAAACTTTCACAAAATGACGGAAAAAAATCACACTTTTTTCCGCACATCTACCGAAAAAGGGGAGGGAACATATGACACTTTTGGAATTATCTCAGGAATACGCCTATTCGGCGGAGCTGATCGCCCGGCGCATGGTCCAGCTGCGGCAGGCGGAGCGTCAGGCGGAGGACGAGGCGGTGCGCTTTGCCCTGCACCGGCGGATCCTGGATCTGGATCCCATGCTGCGGCAATGCCGACAGGTCTATCGCCTGACGGCCCACTACTATGACAGGAGCTATCACAAGGATGAAAAAATCAGTCTTTGATTACACGCAGCTGGCCGGATGGCGGCAGGGGGATGGGGACAACAGCGAGCGATTGAGCCGCCTGCGCCGCCGGCTGCCCGACGCCTTGGCCGAGCTGACGCCCCGTCAGCGGCAGATGATCCGCCTGCAATATCAGGAGAACATGACCGTCACACAGATCGCCCAGCAGCTGAGAGTCAACAAATCCACGGTGTCCCGCTGCCTGCGCCGGGCCCGCCGGACGCTGCACGACAGGCTGCGTTTCGCCTTGTGAAACCGGGAAAGGGAAAGCCTTGACAACCCCGGGGGGATATATTATAATCGCCTCGCCTGTCGGCCCGTGAGTCTGCCGGGCGGTTGACACACGGAAGAGATTCTTATACAATAATATGACAATACACCGTAGAGACAAAGAAAGCGAGGTCCTGGCGTATGTTGCAGAAGGTACAGCAGAACAAATGGCTGCGGCTGGGAATGGGCGTGCTGGGCGGTATTCTGCTGGCGGCCAGCATCAATCTGTTCGTGGTGCCCCAGGGGCTTTACAGCGGCGGCCTGTACGGCCTGTGCCAGGTGATCCGTACCCTGGCGGTGGAGCGCCTGGGGATGAATTCTCCCATCGACCTGGCCGGTGTCCTGTACCTGCTGGTGAACCTGCCGCTGATCTGGCTGGCCTGGCGCACCCTGGGACGGGGCTTCGTCATCCGCATGACGGTGGTGACGGTCATCAACTCCGTCGCGCTGGCGGTGATCCCGTCGCCGGCCACACCCATCATCGCCGATAAGCTGACCTCCTGCCTGGTGGCCGGCATCCTCAGCGGCTTTTCCAGCGGCCTGATTTTGACCTGCGGCTGCTCCACCGGCGGCCTGGACGTGCTGGGCCTGTACCTCAGCAAGAAGGGCAAGGGCTTTACCGTGGGGCGGTTCTCCATCACCTTCAACACGGCGCTGTATGTGCTGTGCGCTGTGCTGTTCAACCTGGGCACCGCCATTTACTCCGCCATCTATGTGGTGTTCCAGGCCCTGTTCCTGGATCGCCTGCACCAGCAGAATATCTCCGTCCAGATGATCATCTTCACCAAGGAGGATCCGGAGCGGCTGAACCAGACCATCCTGGAGAAGCTGGACCGCAGCTTTACCCTGTGGGAGGGCCGGGGCGGCTATTCCCACGAGCAGGTGCATGTGATGTGCGTCTGCCTGAACAAGTACGAACTGGCGTCGGTGCAGATGGCGCTGCACGACATTGACCCCCACGCCTTCTATGTGATCCAGGAGGGCGTCCGGGTAGGCGGCAACTTCGGCCGCCACCTGTCGTCCTGACGGCCTCGGGACGAAAGAAGCATTTCAGAAAGGGAGGAAGCGGAGATGAAATACCGTGTGATGGCGCTGCTGACAGCTGCGATGCTGCTGACACTCTGCGGCTGTTCGCTGCTGGAGCGGGATTATAGCAGCGTGGAGCGCCACAGCTCCTCCTATTATGAGAGCGAGCAGAAGGACGTCCTCCAGCCGGAGACGTATCAGGATCTGGTCAACGCTCTGCTGGTGCTGGTGGACGACCACGCGGCAGAGGGCACCATCTGGCTTTCCCCCGGCAGCGAGGCGCTGGATCCCGAGCAGGCCATCGAGCAGGCGTGCCAGGAGGTGCAGCGGGAGACGCCCATGGGTGCCTACGCCGTGGAGTACATCACCTATACCGTGTCCCAGGATAACCGGGCATACAGTGAGATCAAGCTGTCCCTGGGCTATCGCCGCAGCGAGGCACAGGTGAAGGGTATTGTTCACGCCACCAGCATCTCCGCTCTGCACACGCTGCTGACCGCCGCCGCCGAGAATGACGCCGCCGAGCTGGTGGTGCAGGTGGGCTATTTCCGGGATCAGGCCCAGGAGGTGCGGGACATCGTGGCCCAGGTGGAGCAGGAGCAGCGGGGCGAGGAGTCCGCCCTGTGGCAGGTGGAATTCTATCCTAACGAGAGCTCTGCCGGAATTATTGAGATTCTGATGAAAAATTGAAAATGCAGGATTGACAAACGAAGAAATCTGGGTTATAATCAATCCTGCGTTTGCGGGCGTAGCTCATCTGGTAGAGCGCGACCTTGCCAAGGTCGAGGTA
>USAT01000028.1 GCA_900552725.1 uncultured Eubacteriales bacterium
GGCCGCCGTGGCGGGTCTGGACGACTGGGTGGCCGTCTTCGCGGAAAACGACAGCTTTCCGGCGGAGAAGCGGCTGGAGACCCTCGTCCGCCCCAAGCATGTGGTGTGCGGCGAAGAGAACATCGCCGGCGTGGTGGTGCCTGTGTTCCAGGAGCTGAGCTTCGAGGATATCCAATACGACGTGGCGGACTATCCCCTGTGGGTGGATACCGCGGCGGTGCGCCTGCGGGAGATCGCCCGGCTGGACGCGCTGGAAAAGACGCTGCGCCGTCAGGTGGAGCTGCTGGAGCAGGAGCTTCGTGCCACGGCCCAGCGGGTGAACCTGTTTGAAAAGGTGAAGATCCCCGAGGCCAAGGAGAACATCCGGGTCATCGGCATCTATCTGGGCGACCAGCAGACCTCCGCCGTGGTGCGGGGCAAGATCGCCAAGAAGAAGCTGCAGGAGGTGGGCCGATGATCGAAAAAATGAAGGTGGTCCACATCGTGGCGGCCGCCTCGGAAAAGACCACCCTGCTGGATCGGCTCCGTGAGCTGGGGGTCGTCCACTTTGCCGAAAAGGCCGGCGCCGACCAGCGGTATACAGAGCGCTTCGCCCAGTTGTCCCGTATGGCGCTGGCGCTGCAGGAGTATCCCAAGACCCCGCAGGAGACGACGGTGCTGTCCGACAGCGAATTTGAAGCCTTCTATCAGCAGCTGTCCGACTGCATGAGCCGCAGAAAGGCGCTGCTGGAGCAGCAGACCGCCGCCCATGCCGCTGCGGAAAAGCTGGCCGAATGGGGCCGCTTCGCTCCGACTGAGCTGCGGGAATTGAAGGAACAGGGCTGGGATATCCACATCTACCGCACCGACAAAAAGACCATGGCCGCCCTGGAGGCCGACCCGGACGTCCGCTTCGTGCGGCTGGCTCCGGTGGGCAAGATGCCCACGCTGGCGGCCTTCGCCCCCTTGCCTGCCGGATACGCCGCCACGGAGTTCCCCATCCCGGAAAAGGGACTGGACGAGCTGGAGCAGGAACAGCGTGATTGCGCACAGGGCCTTGCGGACTGCGAGACCTTCCTGACCCAGGCGGCGGCCCATCTGCCCAGCATCCATGACCAGATGCTCAAGACCCAGAACGCCGCCGAATACTCCGCCGTCAGCAACACGTCCCAGAGCCAGGACGGCCTGGTGTGGCTCAGCGGCTATCTTCCGGTGGATGACGCGGCGGGCTTCAAAAAGGCCGCCGCCGAGGCCCACTGGGCCTGGGCCATGGAGGATCCGGCGAACGACGACGACAAGGTGCCCACCAAGGTGCGGTACAACAAGGTCACCCAGCTGATGATCCCGGTGTTCGACATTCTGGGCACCGTCCCCGGCTATCGGGAGTACGATATTTCTTTCTGGTTCCTGGGGTTCTTTACCCTGTTCTTCGCCATGATCATCGGCGACGCCGGATACGGCTGCCTGTTCCTGCTGGCGGCGCTGGCGCTGACGGTAAAGAACAAAAAGGCTTCTACCGCCGTGCAGCTTCTGTGGGTGCTGTCCATCGCCACCATCATATGGGGTGCGCTGACCGGCACATGGTTTGGCCTGGAGCAGGCTATGCAGGTGCCCTTCCTGAAACGGCTGGTGATCCCCACCTTTGCCAACTACCCGGCGTACTTCAATGTCTCCACCACCACCCAGCAGAATACCATCATGAAGTTCTGCTTCATTCTGGGCACGGTGCAGCTGTCCCTTGCCTGCGTGATGAACATCCGCCGCAAGCTGAAGGAGCACGATCTCAGCTGGGTGGCCGATCTGGGCTGGCTGGCCGCCATCGACGCGCTGTATTTCGTGGTGCTGTATCTGGTCATCGGCCAGCAGGTGAACCTGATCCCCGTGGCCTGCGTGGTCATCGCGGGCTTCCTGCTGGTGGTGTGCTTCGGCGGCATGGCCCCGGACAAGACCTTTGCCCAGGGATTGAAGGCGGGCCTTGGCGACGCGTTTACGGTGTTCCTGAACACCATCAGCGCCTTCGGCAACATCATGAGCTATATCCGGCTGTTCGCCGTGGGCATGGCGTCTCTGGCCATCGCCCAGAGCTTCAACAACATGGCCTTCGGCTTCAAGGGTCCGCTGGTCATCGCCGCCATCCTGATCCTGCTGATCGGCCACGGGCTGAACATCGTCATGGGCCTGCTGTCCGTGGTGGTGCACGGCGTGCGGCTGAACCTGCTGGAGTTCTCCGGTCAGTTGGGTATGGAGTGGGCCGGTATTGCCTACGATCCCTTCAGAAAACGTGATAAAATCAAAAAATAAACGGATAGGAGATCAATTATGAGTATCGAATTTATTGGTATGGCCTGCGCTCTGGGCCTGTCCGCCATGGGCTCCGCGTTCGGTTCCGGCTTTGCCGCTCAGGCTTCTGTGGGCGCGTGGAAAAAGTGCTACGCCAACGGTAAGCCCGCTCCCTTCATCATGGTGGCCTTCTCCGGCGCACCGCTGACCCAGACCATCTATGGCTTCTTGCTGATGAACTTCATCCGCAGCGCCGTGGAGGGCGGCTGTGACGCGGTGCTGGCCATGTTCACCGGCATCTTTGCGGGCCTGGCCATCGGTCTGTCCGCCTTCTTCCAGGGCAAGGTGGCCGCCGCCTCTGCCGACGCGCTGGGCGAGACCGGAAAGGGTACCGCCAACTACTTCATCGTCATCGGTATTATCGAAACGGTGGCCCTGTTCACGCTGGTGTTCAGCCTTCTGCTGCTGCAATAAGCGCGTTTTGATACGCCGTATATACGGACGCAAAAGCCATCGGAAGCCGTAGGGCTTCCGATGGCTTTCGTTTGCGCAGAAAAGTTTTCGCTGCCTTTCGGCTGCGTGCTTGCTATACTTTTCTCAACAGCGCTTCGTGCAAACAACATGCTTTCCATGGGGGTAACGGGATGGAAAAACACGGCTCTTATGTATATCGCCCTATGAGGGGATGTACAACCTGCTGACCAATATTGCGGCCCAGCGCAGCAATGTGGAGCTGATGATCCACATCGGCAATCTGGAGGAGGGCCTGCAGGCGATCCTGGACAACCGCGACAAGCGCATCAACGCCATCATCTCCCGCGGCGGCACCACAGAGGTGATCCGCCGCTCCTGCAGTATTCCGGTATGCGACATCACCCCGTCCGCCTACGACATCCTGCGCACCATCCGGCTGGCCCAGGGCATGAGCGAGCGGTTCGCCGTGATCGGCTTCCCCTCCATATCCGAACCGACCCGGATGCTCTGCGAGATCCTGCAGTACGACTGTCAGGTCATCACCATTCACAGCGAGGAGGAGTGCAACCGGAGCCTTCAGCAGCTGAAGGACGACGGAATCCGGATCATCGTCGGGGACACCATTGCCGTGGATTGCTGCAAAAAATACGGAATGAGAGGGCTTTTGATCGTCTCCGGCATCGAGAGCGTGGAGAGCGCCATCAACAGCGCCGTGGAGATGCATCGCTATTATGCCGGCATCTCCCGGCGGGCCATGCTGCTGTCGGACGTGCTGCACAGCAGCGAGCTGCAGGTGATGATATACGATCCGGAAGGGCATCCGGTATATGACAGCGGGGAAAAGCTGCCCGCCTCTCTGCACAAGTATCTGCGTGAGCAGGTGCCCCATGTGCTGACGCAGAAGGTCATCAAGGTCAGCCAGCGGTTCGGCGGCGAGTATTACACCATCCAGGGCCGCACGCTGCACTCCGACGGCGACGAGTTCTGCGTCTACTTCGTGCAGCAGTCCACCAGCGCCGCGCCGGACAAGTACCGGATCCGCTATCTGGCGCCGGGGTCGGATATGCCCAACAGCTATCCCCTGGAGTATTATCTGGGCAACAGCCTCTATGCACAGGAGCTGCGGGGCATCTGCGAGCGCTATGCCGGAAGCGGGAAGCCGTTTCTGCTGGGCGGCCCGCCCGGCACCGGCAAGGATCGCTTCGCGCACTATATCTATACCCGCAGCAAGTGGAAGCACAGCTCCTTCGTCATCATCAACGCCGTAGAGTTGACAAAAAAGGGCTGGGATTTTCTGCTGAATAACGAGCACTCCCCTCTGACGGACGTGGGCGTGACCATCTATTTCAAGAATCTCCACCATCTGCAGCAGGAGCAGGCCCGGCAGCAGCTGCTGTATCTGCGCAACTCCCATGCGGCAAAGACCAGCCGCCTGTTGTTTTCCTATAACACCGGAAGCAGCGAGGTGCTGAACAACGAGCTGTACTACTTCCTTACGGAGGAAATGCATTGCATGCAGCTGCGCACGCTGCCGATCACCGCACGGCCGCAGGACATTCCGTTTCTGACGGCGCTGTACATCAACGCCTTTAATGTGCAGTTCGGCACCCGGGTGATCGGCCTGACGAAGGACGCCATGCTGACACTGCAGAATCAGACCTGGCCCCGCAATGTGGATCAGCTGGTTCAATTCGTGCAGAATCTGGTCATCAGCTCGGAATCCTCTTATATTTCCAATGAGGCGGTGCATCGGCTGCTGAATATGGAGGAAACGGCACATCCGGCGCTGGAAACTTACAGCATCGACCTGAACCGTCCCCTTGACGAGATCATCCGCCAGGTGGTGCGCACCGTCTATCTCTCGGAAAATATGAACCAATCCCACACCGCCAGGCATCTGGGTATCAGCCGCAGCACTGTGTGGCGCCTTCTGAAGGACTGAATTATTGTTATAAGAAGCCGTATAGACCATAAAAACATGGCCTATACGGCTTTTTAACATCATTTTTTCACTTGTCTATTTTGCACAAAAACAGACGGTCTCATTTCACAGCTGTATTAAATTGAAACACATCGAATTGTAAAATGTTTTATTTTGAAACGCACTGTCGTGTTTCGCATCTTTCGACAACCGGGGTAAAAATTGTACAATAAGGGCAAGCAAAAAGAGAAGATGTTTGACAAAAAACACAGGCGGGCTGTGCAGCGGCTCGCCATTCGGCTGGGACAGCTGCTTCGGGCGCTGCTGGCGGAAAACAGGGACAAGCGCCTGATGATCATCGGCGGCGACACGCTGCTGGGCTTCATGACGGCCATCCACTGCACGGAGCTGATGCCGCAGCGGGAGCTGGCCGACGGCATGGTGCTCTCCGCCCTGGAGAAGGACGGCGGCACCTATCAGGTCATCACCAAATCCGGCGGCTTCGGCAGCGACAAGCTGCTGCTGACCCTGTAAAACGCTCTGTTGGCAAAAGCAGCCGGGCGCTGCTGGAACGATACAATTTATGCTTCGGGAGGTATTTTGATATGTCACTGGAAAAATACAGCATGACCGTGCCGCGCACCGTTTACAGCGGCAAGGACGCACTGGAAAATCTGAAAACCATCGTGAAGGACGCCAAGAAGGTGGCCATCTTCACGGACCGCGGGATCCTGAGCACCGGTCTGGTGGATCTGCCGCTGGCAAAGCTGCAGGAGGCCGGCAAGGAGACGATCGTTATCTCCGATCTGCCGCCGGAGCCCACCTATATGCAGGTGCAGAAGCTGGTGGATGAGTTCAAGGCGTCCGGCGCGGACTTCATCGTGGCGGTGGGCGGCGGCAGCGCTATGGATACCGCCAAGCTGGCGAGCCTGCTGGCTACGGAGCGCTATACGGTGAAGGATCTGCTGGACGATCCCACGCTGGCGGTCAAGACGGTGAAAACCTGCCTGATCCCCACCACCGCCGGGACCGGCTCCGAGGCGACCCCCAACGCCATCGTGGCCGTCCCTGAGCAGGAGCTGAAGATCGGCATCGTCAACAGCAGCATGGTGCCGGATTATGTGGTGCTGGACGCGGAGATGATCCGTAAGCTGCCCCGCAAGATCGCCGCGGCCACCGGCATTGACGCCATGGCCCACGCCATCGAGTGTTTCACCAGCAACAAAGCCAATCCCTTCAGCGACATCTTCGCCCTGGAGGCGTTCGATCTGATCATGAACAACATCGAGACGGCCTGCGACGATCCGGACGCCATGGAGGCAAAGAACCGGATGCAGATCGCCGCGTTCTACGCCGGTGTCGCCATCACCTGCTCCGGCACCACCGCCGTACACGCCCTGAGCTATCCGCTGGGCGGCAAGTATCACATCGCCCACGGCGTTTCCAACGCCATCTTGCTGGTGCCGGTCATGAAGTTCAACGAGCCGGTGATCCGCGGCAAGCTGGCCGCGGCCTATGACCGCATCGTGCACGGTGAAAAGACCTGCACGACCGAGGCGGAAAAGAGCGCCTGGGTGGTGGAGCGCATGGGACAGATCGTCCGGCACCTGGATATCCCCACCAGTCTTTCCGAGTTCAATGTTCCCCGGGAGGATCTGGAAGGGCTGGTAAAGGCCGGTATGCAGGTGCAGCGTCTGCTGGTGAACAACATGCGGACGGTAACGCCGGAGGACGCCAGAAATATCTATTTGGAGATCATGTAAATCACTGAAACTGAATGATACTGCGATGGAGGATATGATTATGAAATGTGTACCGATCAAGGGCATTATTACGCCGATCCTGACCCCGATGAACGCCGATGAGAGCGTGAACCTGGACGAGCTGCGCCGCCAGATCGAGCGGCTCATCGCCGGGGGCGTGCACGGCATCTTCCCCTTTGGCACCAACGGCGAGGGCTACATCCTCAGCATGGAGGAGAAGATCAGCGTGCTGGAGGCCACCATCGACCAGGTGAAGGGCCGGGTCCCCGTTTACGCCGGCACCGGCTGCGTCACACCATCACCCTCAGCCGTGAGGCGGAGCGCCTGGGCGCGGACATCCTGTCCATCATTACCCCCAGCTTTGCCGTGGCCTCCCAGCAGGAGCTGTATGACCACTACTGCGCGGTCGCCGCTCATGTGGACACCCCCATCGTGCTGTACAACATCCCGGCGCGTACCGGCAACAAGCTGCTGCCGGAGACCGTGTGCCGGCTGGCCAAGGATGTGGACTTCTCCGTGCTGTCCGGCAACGACTCGCTGATCCTGCCCGCCCTGAAGGAGGGCGGCGTGGGCGGCATCGCCGGATGCTCCAACGTGTATCCCATGGTCCTCTCCAGCATCTATGAGCTGTTCCAGGAGGGCAAGCTGGACGAGGCCCAGGCCGCGCAGGACTCCATCGCCAGCTTCCGCGCCGTATTCAAGTACGGCAACCCCAACACCGTGGTCAAGACGGCGGCCATGCTGGGCTACAACGTAGGCAAGTGCCGCGCCCCCTTCAACCAGCTGCCCCAGGAGGGTCTGGAGGCTCTGGAGAAGGTACTGCAGGAAAACAAGGACAAGGGCATGTGCTAAGGAGGGTACGGCGATGAATCAGCTTCCGATTTTGGGCATTTCCATGGGCGACCCCTTCGGAAACGGCCCGGAGATCACAGTAAAGGCTCTGGCTGACCGGGCGGTCTATGACCGCTGCCGCCCGCTGGTGGTCGGCGACGTCAGCTGCATGGAGTACGCCGCACAGGCGGCGAAGGCCGCTTCCGGCATCGACATGAAGGTACGCCGAATCACCTCGGTCAGCGAGGCGGCCTTTGCCTACGGCACCATCGACGTATACGATCTGGGGCTTGTGAAGCCCCAGGATATCCCCGGCGATCCCGCACACCCCGCTCCCTTCGGGCTCGGTGCGACGGCGCTGGGCGGCGAGGCGGCCTTCCAGTATGTCAGGACGGTCATCCAGCTGGCCATGGAGGGTCAGATCGACGCCACCATCACCAACGCGCTGAGCAAGGAGGCCATCAACATGGCCGGCCATCACTACAGCGGCCACACGGAGATCTACGCCGACTACACCCACACCTCCAAGTACACCATGATGCTGGCCCACGAGGATCTGCGTGTGGTCCACGTCTCCACCCACGTCTCCCTGCGCCAGGCCTGCGACCTGGTGAAGAAGGAGCGGGTGCTGGATGTGATCCGCATCGCTGACGCCGGGTGCAAGGCCATCGGCATCAAGCATCCCAAGATCGGCGTGGCCGGTCTGAACCCCCACTGCGGCGAAAACGGCATGTTCGGCACCGAGGAGATCCAGGAGATCCAGCCCGCCATCGACGCCGCGCTGGCAGAGGGCATCAACATTCCCGAGAAGAAGCCCACGCCGCCGGACACGGTGTTCTCCAAGGCCATCGGCGGCTGGTACGATATCGTGGTGGTCATGTATCACGACCAGGGCCACATTCCCCTGAAGGTCAAGGGCTTTGTGTACAACAGGGCCGAGGGACACTGGGACGCCGTGGCCGGCGTCAATGTGACGCTGGGGCTGCCCATCATCCGCGCCAGCGTGGATCACGGCACCGGCTTCGGCCATGCCGGAGACGGCCACGCCAACGAGCTGAGCCTGATCAACGCCATGGACTACGGCATCCGCATGGCCAACGCCAAACGGGAAGCCGCCGGTGCGCAGGCGTGAAGGAGGACATATGAAGATTACTATGACGGAAGCGGTCTGCCGGGAGGGCATGGAGCTGCTGGAGGGCAAGGCCGACATTTTTGTGGCGCATGACGCCAATCCCCATCACTATCCGGAGCATCTGAAGGACACCGACGCGCTGATCGTCCGCGTGGCGGACAAGGGCGCCATCGACGAGGCGTCCATGCTGGCCAGCCCCGCGCTGAAGGTCATCGGACGCACGGGCATCGGCTACGACTCCGTGGATGTGGAGGCCGCCACGCGGCTGGGCATCCCGGTGGTCATCACCCCCGGCGCCAACAACCGCAGCGTGGCCGAGCATGTTGTCACGCTGATGCTGGCACTGTCGAAGAATCTGGTGGAGGGCGATGTGGAGCAGCGCAAGGGCAACTGGAAGATCCGCGACGCCCACAAGGCCTTCGAGGTCGAGCAGAAGGTCTGCCTGCTGGTGGGCCTGGGCACCATCGGCAAGATCGTGGCCCATCTGTGCCAGGGGCTGGACATGAAGGTCATCGCCTACGACAGCTTCCTGACGAAGGAGCAGATGGCCGAGCTGGGCGTGGAAAAGTACGACGACAAATTCGAGGCCCTGGGCGCCGCCGATGTGGTGGTGCAGATGCCGCTGATTGAGGGCGTTACCAACAATACCATCGCCATGGCCGAGCTGAAGGCCATGAAGCCCACGGCGCTGCTGATCAACTGCGGACGCGGCGGTCTGGTCAACGAGCCGGATCTATGCGCGGCGCTGAAGGCGGGCGAGATCGCCGGTGCGGGGCTGGATGTGTTCTGGAACGAGCCCACCCGCACGGATGACGAGATCCTGCACTGCCCCAACGTGATCGTCAGTCCCCACAGCGCCGCCCAGACCCGCGAGGCGGTCATCAAGATGGCCACCATGTGCGTGGAGGGCTGCCTGGCTGTGTGCGACGGCAAGAAGTGGCCCTATGTGGCGGACAAGAAGGTATACGACCATCCCCGCTGGGCCGGGAAAGAATGGGCTGAGGTGTAACATATGAAAGAAACCGTCGCCAAGCTGAAAAAAGCACGCCTGACGGTGCTGCTGGCCAATCTGATCTACTTCCTGGCAGTACTGGCGTTGGGCTTCCTGATCTTCGTCAAGGGCCGCGGCGGTCTGCTGTACGGCTTGGTGGCGGCCGCACTGGCGGCCTATCTTGCGCTGATCCGGCCGTTGACCGTCAGATACAAACGCACCGCACGGGAAGGCCTTCTCCGGGAAAACGTGTGCCGGGGGATGAGCGATTTCACCTATCTCCCCAAGGCGGGCTTTACCGCCCAGGAGTTTCAGGAGGCCGGTCTTATGGCCGGTGACACAGGCAAGGCATTCCTGAGCCGCGAGCTGGTGACAACCTGTAAAGGCGGCTTCCGCCTGAAAATGGCAGATGTGACCTTCCCGGTCAGGAAGGATGGGCTGAACGCTATGTTCAACGGTATGCTGCTGCACGTCACCAACGACAGCGCAACGTTTCCGGAGCTGCGGCTGACATCCGGTGAGACGGACGTGCCGCCGGCGGCCAGAGCGCTGCTGGAGCAGCTGCCGGGAGAGTACTCCCTGTGGGCCGGGCGTCAGGGCCTGTATCTGCTGCTGCGGGGACGGTTTATCGGCTTCCCGGTAAATCCGCTGCTGCACATCACGGAAAAGACCATGGAGGCCGCGCTGCTGCCGGAGGCCGCATGCGGCATGCGTCTGGCGCAGGTGCTGTCCGTCCCGGAGAAAAACAAGGAAAGGAACTGATCGCTTACGGAAATCAAAGAACAATCAGGACTCCGAAAGGTTTTGGAGGAAGTACCCATCCCCGGAATGTGCCGCGTGCGGCAGCGGTTCGACCGCGACGGCATCTCTGATGTGGCGGCGGTTCTGCGGGAAAAGCTGAATGACGAAAAGCTGAAGGCTCGCATTCGACCCGGAATGCGGGTGGTGCTGACCGGCAGCAGCCGCCAGATCGCCAACATGCCCCTGATCCTGAAGGAGCTGGCGGCCTTTGTCCGGGCACAGGGCGGCGAGCCCTGCATCATCCCCGCCATGGGCAGTCACGGCGGCGCCACCGCCGAGGGCCAGAAGGCCCTGCTGGAGGGCTACGGCATCACCGAGGACTACTGCGGCTGCCCCATCCTCTCCAGCATGGAGACCGTCCGGGTGGGACAGCTTCCGGACGGCGACGAGGTCCGTATGGACAGGTTCGCCCACGAGGCCGACGCGGTGATCGTCGTGGGCCGCATCAAGGCCCACACCGCCTTCCGCGGCACCTACGAATCCGGTCTGGTCAAGATGATGGCCATCGGTATGGGCAAGCGGGCCGGAGCGGACTCGCTGCACCGGGCCGGCTTCGGCAAGATGGGCGAGCGTCTTCCCCTGTACGCGAAGGTCGTGTTTGACAACTGTAACGTGATCTTCGGCGTGGTGCCCATTGAAAATGAATTCGACCAGACCTGCCGCATTGAGGTGATCCCGGCGGAGGAGATCTTTGACCGGGAGCCGGAGCTGCTGCGCTACGCCAAGAGCCGCCTGCCCCGCATCCTGCTGCCGGAAACGGATGTGCTGATCGTGGGCGAGATCGGAAAGAACTTCTCCGGCAGCGGCATGGATCCCAATGTGACCGGGACCTTCGGCACCCCCTACGCCACCGGCGGTATCCAAAAGCAGCGGGTGGTGGTGCTGGATCTGTCGGAACAGACACACGGCAATTTCATCGGCCTGGGTATGGCGGACACCACGACCAAGCGTGCCTTTGAAAAGCTGGATACCAACGCGGCCTACTTCAATATGCTGACCTCCACGGTGTTGTGCGTAGGCAAGATCCCCATGGTACTGGAGGACGACAAGCTGGCCATCCAGGCGGCGCTGAAAACCCTGACCCAGGTGGACAGGGAGCACATCCGCATGGTGTACCTGAAAAACACCCTCTCGCTGGAGACCATTATGGTGTCCGAGGCGCTGCTGGAGCAGGTACGCGGCCGGGATGACATGGAGATTTTGGAACAGCCCCATCCCCTGTCCTTTGACAGCGAGGGCCGGCTGCTGGATCTGAACTAAATTGAAATAGGAAGGGAGCAATACACTTTGAGAAACGAAAAGTATAAACAGGATATCATCCCCGGCATCGTGCTGATGATATTCTCCATCGGCTATCTGGCGATGATTCCCAGTATTGTTGAGTTCAAGGGTATGGGCTCTACGCCGCTGACCAACCGCTTTGTCCCCTATCTGTGGGGCGGCGCGCTGCTGGTGCTGAGCGTGTGGATCCTGGTGCGCGGCATCATCAAGCGGAAAAAATTCCTGGCCGAGGGCGGCCAGATCAAAAAGACGCCGCTGCTGACTGTGCTCAAGGATTACCGTGAGGTGGTGGCAAGCTTCGTGGCGCTGGCCATCTATGTGGGCGTGATGAAGCTTCTGGGCTTCGCCATTTCCACGGCGCTCTACGTCTTTGTCCAGATCCTCATCCTGACGCCCAAGGCAAAGTGGAAGGCGACAACGGTTCCCGCCGCCATCACGGCGGTTTTGACCGGCGGCGTGCTGTTCTATATCTTCCGGTATCTGCTCAACGTGCTGCTGCCTGTCGGCATCCTGAGCATCTTCGGTCTGTAAGAAAGGTAGGGTGACACAATGGTTTTAGAAGGCTTGACCGCGGCGCTCCAGCCGCTGACCATCGCTCTGGTGGCACTGGGTACCATCGTGGGTATTATTTTCGGCTCTATCCCCGGCCTGACGGCCACAATGGCGGTCGTCATGTTCCTGCCGGTAAGGTATTCCATGACCTCCTCGCAGGGCATTTCCATGCTGATGGCGCTGTACATCGGCGGTATCTCCGGCGGCCTGATCTCCGCCATCCTGCTGAACATCCCCGGCACCCTCTCCTCGGTCGCCACCTGCTTTGACGGAAAGCCGATGGCGGATAAGGGCGAGGCCGGGAAAGCGCTGGGCACCGGCGTGGTGTTTTCCTTCATCGGTACGATCATCGGTCTGATCCTGCTGATCGTGCTGTCCCCGGTGCTGTGCAACTTCGCGCTGAAGTTCCAGGCGTATGAGTACTGCGCACTGGCTATCTTCTCCCTGTCGATGGTCATCGCCCTGACGGGCCACGACATGCCCAAGGGCCTGATCAGCGCCGTGCTGGGCGCGCTGCTGACCACGGTCGGTCTTGCGCCGATCGACTCCAAGCCCCGCTTTACCTTCGGTCTGTACCAGCTCAACAACGGCTTCGCCCTGGTGGTGCTGCTGATTGGTCTGTTCGCCATCTCCGAGATCATGGCCGATGCCGAGACGGTGCGCCATGCCCAGGACTACACCGTGCGCCAGAACGTCAAGATCAAGGGCGTGGGCTTCTCCATGAAGGAGTTCGTCGGTCAGATCCCCAATGCCATCGTCTCCGCCCTCATCGGCGTGGGCATCGGCATCCTGCCGGGCATCGGCGGCGGCGTGTCCTGCATGATCTCCTACACCGTGTTCAAGAATACCTCCAAGCACCGCGAGCTCTACGGCACCGGCATTATGGACGGCGTTGTGGCCTCCGAGACCGCCAACAACGGCACCATCGGCGGCGCTATGATCCCCCTGCTGGCGCTGGGCATCCCCGGCGACGCCGTCACCGCGATGCTGCTGGGCGGCCTGCAGGTACACAACGTGGCGCCCGGCCCGCTGATCTATGAGAAGAACGGCGCTGTGGTGTATGCCATCTTCTTCGCCATGGGCCTTTCCGCCATCTTCATGATGGTGTTCATGCTGTTCGGCATGAGGCTGTTCGTCTCCGTGCTGAAGATCCCCAAGAACTTCCTGCTGCCGGTCATCATCGTTCTGTGTGGCATCGGCGCCATCGGCAACTCCAACAACGTTTTCGATACCTACAGCATGGTGGCCTTCGGCCTGATGTCCTATCTGCTGATCAAGTCGAAGATCCCCACGGTGCCCATGATCCTGGGCTTCATCCTGGGGCCCATGTTCGAGGAGAACCTGCGCCGTGTTTCCCAGCTTTCCTCCAGCGAATCCCTCTTCAGCCACCCCATTTCCTGTGTATTTATTGTCGTGACGGTGATCGTAGTCATCTTCTCCGTCCGTGCCAACCGTAAGGATGCCCTCCGAGCACAGCAGGAGGAGCTGGCACAGATGGCCAAGCTGAAGGCGGCCCGGAACGACGGTGAATAAATTCAAAATTGTAATGAGGAGAAGTACCATGAAAAAAGTAATTTCCCTGGTTTTGGCCATGCTGATGGCCCTGTCTCTGGTGGCCTGCGGCGGCAGCAACGATGCTACCACCGACGATGTTGACCCCAATGCGGGATGGACCCCCACCAAGACCATCAATATCTACATGACCCACAGCGCCGGCGGCGATACCGACTACATGGGCCGTCAGCTGGCCACCGCGCTGGAGAAGGTCCTGGGCGTGTCCGTGGTCGTGACCAACGTCACCGGCTCCAACGGCGCCACCTGCATGCAGCAGTACAAGGACGGCGATAAGGACGGCTATACCCTCATCGCCACCAACACCGCCGCCCTCAACGGCAACGAGGCCACCGGCATGGTGGACTTCGGCTATGACGCCTTCGAGCCCGTCGCCGTCTACGGCATCCAGTCCGGCGAGAACATCGTCGTTCCCGCAGACTCTCCCTACAACACCCTGGGTGAGCTGATCGAGGCCACCAAGGCCAATCCCGGCCAGATCAAGTACGGCATCTCCACCGGCGGCGGCGTGTACATCCAGGCCTGCGTGCTGACCAACCTGGGCGGCGCTGAATTCAACATCATTGACGCCGGCGACGCCGCGACCCGCCTGACCGCTCTGCTGGGCGGCGAGGTGGACGCCACCTCCCTGACCTATTCCACCGCTGCCGACTACATCGAGAAGGGCCAGCTGAAGACCCTGTGCACCTGCCTGTCCAAGGCCCCTGACCTGCTGCCCGACATGGCCACCGCCCAGGAGACCATCCCCGAGCTGAAGATCGACACCGAGTATGTCCTTCTGGCACCCAAGGGTACGCCCGCCAACATCGTCAAGGCCCTGAATGACGCCGTGCTGGAAGCCACCGGCACCGACGATTGGATGCAGATGGTCAACGACTACTGCTTCCAGAACACCTTCGTCCTGAATGTTGACGACACCGTTGCCAACCTGAAGGAGCAGCGCGACCTGTTCCAGAGCTTTGTGCCGTTCCTGTAAGCCGGCGCGGAATTCCTGAGCAAATTCACAAGCAAGCGGAAGGAAGGCCCCGCAGAGGCGGGGCCTTCCTTTTTCTCATGCCAAGGAGGACGATCACATGATGGCTGAATTGCTGCGGCTGGAGCTGGTTCTCATGCTGCTGGCGGGATTGGGCTTTTTTCTGTGCAGGCGGCAGTTCCTGACGGGCGACGGGCAAAAGTGCCTGACGGATATTGTGACGGATGTGATACTGCCGTGCAATATTTTTCTGTCCTTTCTGGACAGCGGCGGTGTGGAGATGCTGCGGGCATCCCTTGTCACCGTGGGGCTCAGCGTTGTCACCATCGTGGGCAGCTCGGCGCTTGGCTGGTTGCTGTACCGGCGTATGGCGCCTCAGAAGCGTGCCGTGTTCCAATACGGCATCGCCAACTCCAACGCGCTGTTCATCGGCCTGCCCATCATTCAGGATCTGCTGGGCGCCGACGGCGTTCTGCAGCTGTCCATGTATCTGATCTTTGCCCGCGTATTCGTCTGGACCTACGGTCTGTCGCTGTACACCGGTACGCAGGGAAACCGGCGGGACGCCCTGAAAAAGTTGGTGACGCAGCCGGCCATGATCGCGGCCTATCTGGGCATTGCCGCCATGCTTACCGGGCTTAGGCCGCCGCAGTTCCTGCTGGATACCGCCGGGTATCTCAGCCAGTGCCTGACGGCGCTGAGCATGATGCTGGTGGGAACCGTTCTGGTAGGGCTGAAGCCGCGGGATCTGCTGCGCCGGGACGTATGGGGCTTCTGCGGCGTGCGTCTGGCGCTGCTGCCGGGACTGACGCTGGCGCTGTGCCGCCTGCTGAACGTCCCTTATATCGTGGCAGGCACCTGCACGCTGCTGAGCGGTATGCCGGCAGCCAGTCTGACCGCCGTACTGGCGGTGCGCTATCAGGTGGACGCCCACACCGCCGCCATCGTGGTGGCACTGAGCACCGTGCTCTCCGCCGTCACCATCCCGCTGTGGTACCTGGTCCTGCAGCTGGTGTGGTAGAGAAAGCGGCCCGACGGGGCGCGGCACGACCACACGGAGGAGCGCCCGAAGAACAGACGATCTGCGAAGGGGGGCAATCGAGATGAACGAACAGATACTGCCGCTGCCGGCGCTGCAGATACCGCCGCTGCCGGATGAGGACGCGGTGCGCCGTATGCTGGACCGCGCCAGGACCGTTCCGTGCGGCAAGCTGGTGGTGCTGAACGACGGCGCCGCCGGCATCCAGGCGGTGCATGACGTGCCGGTCTATACGGACTAGCGCAGGGAGACGCTTCTGCGGGCCCTGCGGGAGCCGGGACACATGGTTTTTATACTGACCGATTCCCGCTGCCTTTCCCACCGGGAGACACAGCGGATCCACCGGGAGCTTGCCGGCAATCTGGCGTGGGCGGCACGGCAGAGCGGAACTGAATTTCAGCTGCTGTCCCAGGGCGACGCCGCTCTGCGGGGCCATTATCCGCTGGAGACGGAGACGCTGCGCCAGGAGCTGGAAAAGCAGCTGCCGGTACGCTTCGACGGCGAGATCCTGATGCCCTATTCCGGCGAGAGCGGGTGCTATACCATCCGCGGCACCCACTACGTCCGCACGGGAGACGTGCTGGTCCCGGCGGGGCAGACGGAATTCGCCCGTGACGCCGCCTTCGGATACCGCGCCTCCGACCTGGCGGACTGGTGCGGGGAGATGACGGAGGGACGCTGCGCCGCGTCCGGCGTGGTCCGCATCACGCTGGATGAGCTGCGGGCGCCGGATGTGGCGGGGATCACCGGCAAGCTGATGGATGCCCACGACTTCACGCGATACGCGGTGGATGCGGCGGACGACCGGGATGCGGAGGTGTTTGCCGCCGCCCTGCTGCAGGCCATCGCCGCGGGAAAGCGCTATCTCTTCCGCTGTGCGGCAGGACTTGTCCGGGTGCTGGGCCGCGTGGAGCGCCGCGCGCCGCTGACGCGGGCGGAGCTCCAGCCAGGCCACGGCCCGGGGCTCATCCTGGTGGGCTCCCATACGAAGAAAACCACCGACCAGCTGCAGCACCTGCTGCAGGCGCAGATGCCGCTGGAGCCCATCTGCTTTGACGTATCCGGCGCCGCAGACAGCGCCGCGCTCACGCGGGAGCGGGATCGGGTGCTTGAGCAGCTGGAAAAGGTGCTGGCAGCGGGACACACCGCCGTGGTATACACCAGCCGCCGCCTGATCCCCGGGCGGGGCGGCAGCCCGCAGGAGGATCGGGCCATCAGCGCCAGGATCTCGCAGGCGATCGCCTCTCTGGCGGCGCAGCTGCACGCCCGCCCCGGTTATATCATCGCCAAGGGCGGCATCACCTCCAGCGATGTGGGCGTCAGGGGACTGGGCATGCAGCGCGCCTGGGTGCTGGGCCAGCTGCTGCCGGGCGTTTCCGTATGGCGCACCGGCGAGGAGAGCCGTTTCCCCGGACTGCCGTATGTGATCTTTCCGGGATATGCCGGTGAGGCGGACAGCCTGCGGCAAGCGGCGGAGATCCTGGAGGCCGGGCGAAGAGCTTATGCGCAGTGACGCCGCCAGCCGCTGTGCATTTACAGCTTCATCCTGGTGCCGATGCCCATTTCCAGAGCCTTGGTGAGGATCGCCTGTCCCATGGCGACGTCATTGGTGGAGATGCCGATATTGCTGCACACAATGATCTCATCCTCGCCGGTGCGGCCCTCGGCGATACCGGCCAGTACCTCGCCGGTCTGACAGGCGATCTTCGGCAGTCCGTCGGGGAAATAGCCCATACCGGCAAACAGCTCGTGCTCGTCGATGCTGTCCACAATGTACTGGCGGTCAGCGCGATCCGGGGATCCCAGAAGGTATTCAGATCGCAGGGCAGGATGGTCTGGCCCTTTCTGATCCATTCCTTCCTGACCAGCTTCATCGGCTCACGGACGATAAAGGCGGCGGAGCTGAGGACCTCGCAGTTCTTTACCACTTCCTCCGGGCAGGATGCCTTGATGATGGGGAGCTTTACCTCATCCGCCACCTGCTCGATGAACCGATCCATGCTCTCGGGGAATTTATCGTAGATGTAGATCTTCTCCAGCTCCTTCAGCGCCTTTGCGGCGAAGCGGACATGTCCGATCCCCTGCACGCCGCAGCCGAACATGCCGAAGGTCCTGGCGTGTGGATGCAGCGCGGCGGCCAGCGCCGTGACGGCGGGCGTGCGCATGGCGGTCAGCCAGGTGCAGTCCATGACAGCGATGGGGACGCCGGTGACGATATCGTTCATGATCTGCAGGCCGGTGGTCTGCGGCAGGCCGTAGTCCTTGGGGTTGCGGGGATAGCACTCGATCCACTTGCAGCCGCAGGCCAGATTGCCGGGAACATAGGCGGGCATGGCGTGGAAAAAGACATCCTCATAGGGATGGATGCCGATCTTGGCGGGCATCTCGTATTCGTTCCTGCCGTGGGCGATCATCGCGCCCTTGACCAATTCCAGCGTCTCTTCCACGTCCGGACCGGCCTGGATGCACTCATCCTTGGTCAGCCACAGAATCTCGCGGCCAAGATCGAGCTTTGTTTTCAGATACTCGTGCTCCTTGTTGAACGCCTCCAGCAGCTGTGCATTGGCAGTATACATGTGTATGACCTCCTTAAAAGTTCTGTTTTCGGTTTCGGCAGGCAGCTGCTTAAAAAAGACAGCTCCAATGTCAATATCGATATATTCCACAAAATGTTACTGCATTTTTTGTCTAATACAGCAGCGCCTTGACCTCGCACAGGTAGCCGTGATCCAGGTATTCAAAGAGCTGCAGTCCAATTTCATCGGCGATGACATAGCCTGGGCGGAGCTCCCGCTGCGCAAACCATTGCAGAAGCGGCGTAAAGTCCGCCCGGTCGTTGACAACGCGCAGTGTGCAGCAGGCATAGTTGCCATCAGGCAGGATCGTCAGATACTTCGGCGGTACGCTTTTCAGCGTTTCCTGGTCGAAGCGGATATACTCGCCGCGCTTGACAAAGCCGCCCTCCTGCATTTTCGTCTCGTCCAGCAAAAAGCCATAGCCGCGCCGGATAGAGCTGCTGCGCTTGACCGCGGTGCGGCAGAGCTCCTGCAGCTTCAGATGGTACGCATGGGTCTCCTCGGCGTTATCGCCATAGAGAACCGTGCGCTTGGGAAAATGCTTGACGCTGACCGTATTCAGCGCCTTCGTCTGCCGCATTTGTTCATCCTGCGCGACATACCATGCGATGTCCTCCGTCACCTGCTGATAGTAGCGGCTGAGCTGCTCGGCCTCCTTTTGCTGCTCCAGCAGCAGCGCCAGCACACGGTCATTGCTGCTGGACGAGAGGATCGTGCGGATCTTGTCGATCGGGATGTTGAGTGACCGGCAGCACATGATAATATCCATGCTCCAGAACTGGTCATAGGTATAGTAGCGGTAGTTTTTGTTCGGATCAACGCATTTGGGCTTCAGCAAGCCGATCTTGTCCCAGAAGCGCAGGGTATCCTTGGAAATGCCCGTGATCCTGCTAACCTCGCCGACCAAATACTTTCGCTCGTCCACGACGTCTCTCCCTTTTCAGAATAATGGTACAACACCGGTGCAAGCAGGCTCGCGGAACGGGGGTTCATGCAGGCGGCGCTCAGAAGGCGCCGGCTTGCACACACCGCTCATTCCTGTAAAAATAGAAATCACATCTATCACTGCCGCGCCCTATCGTGGAGCTTGCGGCACTTCGGAGAAAACCGACAGGGTGATGCGCTCCAGCAAACTGGAAGACAGCATATACGCAGAACTGCGCGAAGATGATCCAGAAATGGATATGACGGAGAATGCTGCGGTGCAGAAGCTCAAATCTTTTCCCGCACTCTCCCGCGATGTGTTTCAGTCCCTGTATTCGTTGGCCCCGCGCAGGAACGATGTGGATATACTCACCGCTGCGGCGCAGAAGTTCAACGCGCCCCTCCTCGACCACATCTCTCAGCAGGACGACTATCCCACGCTGAAAAATATCTGCGAGGGCCGCAGCCTACCCGCCTATGAAGCGGCGGCGGAGTTTACTGGCCGAGCCGCCGAAGAGCTGGACGGACTGTTGTCTGAATTGGGTGGTGATAAAGGTGCGCTGAACACTCTCGAGGAGCTTGAAACGGCGCGTGATGCCGCGGCAGAGGAACTCGCCAAGCTACTTGACGCCCAAGCTACAGGAGAAACGACCGAGACGGATAAGCAGGCTCTGATAAATGCTGCCAATCGACTGAACAGCAAGCAGCGGCAGGTGGAGGCCGTATCTCAGATGTTGGATACGACCATGCTGCGCCAAACGGAGACAGTCGATCTGGCGGTATCCGCCGCTGTGCAGGCCGCCACAGAGCGGGCGCAGGAGGTGCAGAGCATCATCGGTGCATGGAGCGATGAACCCATGAATATGTGCCGTACACCTGAAAACCTTGCGCTGTTGGAAAAGGTACGCCAAAGCACGGCACTAAAGGATATTTCCAAGTATCTGGGACGCTTTCGCGAGATTTTCACGCAGGCCAAGAAAAACAGCTATGCCTATGGGCGGGGTGAAACCTACTCTCTGGAGCTGGGTAATAACCTGTCCCGTGCGCTGACCTCGGAGCTTGCCATGCTGGCCACGCCGGAGACGATTCCGCTGTTCCTGCGGAAGTATCAGCAAAAGCAGATCAAACAGTATCGCCGACGTGAACCTATGTCTGCCAACCGTGTCAGCTCTGAGCTTGCACAAAATGAGCAGCTTTACAATGTGGAGGCCACCAACAATGTCCATGTCGGCGGCAAGCGGGTGCGTGGCTTTATGGGCATTGAGGTAGTCAATCCGCTGCCGTATTGAAAATGAGAACCGGACTTCAAAATTACCGTACACGCCGTACACTCTGTACGGCTGTTTTTGATTCCATTCTTAAAAACCGTTTTTGCTTGTGCGCACCGTGAAGCATTTCACGGTAGAGTGTAAAACCTGCCGTCGAATCGGCGGCTGGTACGCAAAACCGGCGTACAGAAGCGTACAGAAGCGTACAGAAGGCGGGCTTGCCGTACCAAGCCGTACACCGACGGCTCGATTTTGCAGCCCCAAAAACAATCCTTGTGAAATCCGTGAAGGTTTTCGCCGCAGGTCGAACGCACTATATCGTCCGGTGATTTACCGAAGCGTGAAGCCGCTGCACCAGACTGCGGCATATGTGTATCTTCCCTGATACGCAGGAAGCAATCGTTTCTCAGGCTCAGTGGGA